>CAZTTW010000110.1:0-9426 GCA_964616265.1 uncultured Myxococcales bacterium
ACGCGAGTCTCGTTCGACGAACGTTGCCCGGCTAGCGCCGCGCGATAGAGCCTCGATACCGAGCGCTCCCGTCCCGGCGAACAGATCCAGCACGGGCTGCGGCGGAAGCGGGCCAAGAATGTTGAACATCGCTTCGCGAACCTTGGCTCCGGTCGGCCGCGTTGTAGCTCCACGTGGCGCACGCAGCTTTCGTCCGCGTTCGGCACCAGCAATTACACGCATTTTGGGGCTTACCTACCTCGGTCCCACCCGCGAGTCAATGTGGCGTCCGGGCGCCTAGGCCGGCTATGCTCCGGCCATGCCCGACGCTCTGCTCGATACCCACGCGGTTCGCCAGCTCATCAACTTGGCTTTGGAAGAAGATCTGGGCCGAGGCGACGTAACGAGCCAAGCCGTCTTGGATCCTGGTGCGACGGCGACGGCGCACTTGGTGGCGCGCGAGTCGCTGGTGCTGGCGGGGCTGCCCATCGCCACGGCGGTGTTCAGTCGCGTCGACGCAACCATTAATGTGCTGGCTCTGGCCAAGGACGGAGACCAGGTTCCAGCCGGTGCGCGCGTCGCAACCTACACCGGTCGGGCGCTCTCTCTGCTCGCGGCAGAGCGGACCGCGCTGAACTTCGTGCAGCGCTTGTCGGGCACCGCAACGCTGGCGCACGCCTTCGTCAAGGCGGCAGCCGGATCCGCGCTGCGTATCGCCGACACGCGCAAGACGACCCCCGGCTTTCGCCTGCTCGAGAAATACGCCGTGCGCATGGGAGGCGCGAGCAATCATCGCTTCGACCTCGGCTCCGGCGTGCTCATCAAAGACAACCACGTCGCTCTGGCGGGTGGAGTTGCGGCGGCCGTGCGCAAGACGCGCGGGATGGTTCCTCACGGGCTCAAGATCGAGGTGGAGGTGGACTCGTTGGCCCAGCTCGACGAGGCGCTGGAGGCCGGCGCCGAAATCGTCCTTCTCGACAATTTCAGCGTGGCGGACATCGAGAAGGCGGTCGCCAAGGCGGCACGGTGCTCGCCGCGGCCACTGCTGGAGGTTTCGGGCAGCGTGACGCTGGCCAAGATTCCCGCCCTGTCCCGCACGGGCGTGGACATCGTTTCGGCGGGCGCCCTCACCCACTCGGCTCCGTCGGTCGATCTGGCGCTCGACATCGCTATCGCCCTCGACATCGGAAGACCGTGACGAGCTCGAGCGCCGACTCGGATGCGAGCTTCGCGGCGAGGTTCACCGCTGCGCTTCGAACCACGAGACTGGGCCGGCCTTTCGAGCACCTGCCCACGTGCGGATCCACCAACGACGAAGTCGCAGCCCGGGCAACTGCGGGTGCGGGCGAAGGCGTGCTCATCGTCGCCGACGAGCAGACCAAGGGCCGCGGCCGGCGCGGACGCAGCTGGCATTCGCGGCCCGGCGAGAATCTGACGTTCTCCCTGCTGCTCCGTCCTGCCCTGCCCGCCCGAAACGTCGCGCCCCTGACCCTGCTGGCCGGAGCGGCGCTGGCAGCGACGTTGTTGCAGTTTGGTCTCGCACCCAAGCTGAAATGGCCAAACGATGTCCTGCTCGACGGTGCCGGCGGCCCCCGCAAGGTGGCCGGCATTCTCACCGAGATGTCCAGCGAAGGCGAGCGCGTCCGGCACGTCGTTCTGGGCATTGGCATCAACGTCAATGCCGATGCTTTTCCCGACGACTTGGCCCGCGCCACGTCGATTCGCCTGGCGCTGGGCACGTCGCTCGATCCTGCGCCCCTTCTCGCTTCGTTCTTGAACGCGTTCGAGCCACGCTACGACGCTTTCGTCTCCCACGGTCCGGCGGCGACCCTTCACGAGTGGAACCGCTACGCCCTTCTCGGACAGCCGTGTTGGACAGACCAATCAAGTGGACGCGTGGATGGCGTCGCCGAGGGCGTCGATGCGTCGGGTGCCCTTCAGATACGGACGAGCGCTGGCAAAGCGATTTCCGTGCACGGCGGAGAGGTCAACTGGCTTTGGCCGAGATAATCGCGTGAGCGCAGGCGGGCTTCGCCCAGGGTCCTTTTGTTGTGTAAACTGCGCGCACTTTGACAATCCTACACGCCATCGTCCTCGGTCTCGTCCAGGGCATCACTGAGTTTCTTCCTATCTCCTCGACGGCGCACCTGCGTCTGGTTCCGGCCTTACTTGGCTGGCCCGACGGTGGCGCTGCCTTTGCGGCGGTCATTCAGCTCGGAACGCTGATGGCCGTCATCGGCTTCTTTCTGCGCGATCTCGGACGCATGCTTGCCGCCGCCGCCAAGCCCGAGACCCGGCGAAGCCTCGATGCCCGCATGTTGCTCTACATCGTCGTCGGCACGGTTCCCATCGGCATCATCGGCATTTTGGCCAAGCACGCGATCGAAGGACCGCTGCGCTCGATCCTGGTGATTGCCACCTCGCTCATCGTGGTCGGCATCCTGATGGCCATCGTCGAGAAAAAAGCGCGCCACGAACGACTGTTCGAATCGTTCACTCTGCGCGACGCTCTTGTCGTCGGCATGGCGCAGGCGTTGGCGCTCGTTCCTGGAACCTCGCGCTCGGGAATCACGCTGATTGCGGCCATGATCCTCGGCTTCCGGCGCGACGCCGCCGCCCGATTCTCCTTTCTGCTGTCCATCCCGGCCGTTGCCGCCGCCGGTGTGTTCGAGCTTCCGAAGCTGCTGCACGATCGTGAAGTCGGCACGACCGCGCTCATCACCGGATTGGTCGTCGCGGCCGTTTCGGGCTACCTCGCCGTCGGGTGGCTTCTGCGCTTTCTGCGCACCCAAACCACCTATGGATTCGTCGTATACCGCATCGTTCTCGGCCTTTTCTTGATTGCGACGGTGATCGGCAGCGCCGTCCGATGAGGTAAATCTGGCTTGGTTTCGCGTGCGTAGGCTAACGATTCAAAAACGAATCGTTTTCTCCCGCACAATCCTGGACACACACGCGCGTGGTGAGTATGCTTCGCCCCGCTTGTTGACGGAAATCCTATGCAAGGCTGGGCCCATAGCTCAGCGGTCAGAGCTGGCGGCTCATAACCGCTCGGTCCCTGGTTCGAATCCAGGTGGGCCCACTCCATTAGCGCCTGCCGGATTGTCCTTCGTCTCTCGTACGAAACGTGGCTCGCACCAAAGCCCAGGAGGAAAAGTTGCGCGATCAGCTTAAGCGTCTCGAAGAGCTCCAACGATACGACGCTCAGATTCAGGAACTGACCAACGCACTCAAAGCGATACCCGCCAAGCTCGAAGCCTCCCAGAGCGACTTAGCAAGGGTCGAAGCACTTCTCGAGAACGAACGCGCCCAGCTCACGGAATCCCAGCGCTACTACTCGGATCAGAAGAGCCAGCTGCAGACCGACGAGTCCTCGGCCTCGGGCGCCAAGAACAAGCTCTCCCTGGCCAAGAATTCCAAAGAGTACGTGGCCGCTCAGCGCGAAATGGAACAGACGCGCGAAAGCGTCCAAAGCCGCGAGCAAGAGATCGCCAAGCTCATCGAGGCGGTCCAGGCCAAAGAGAAGATGCTCGCCGAGCGCGCGACCGAGATCGAGGGCCTGCGCAAGTCGATCGACAAGGATGCCGAGATCGGCCGCAAGAAGATGGCCGAGTTGGAAGGCAAGATCGCCGAGATCAAAGTGGGTCGCGACAAGATCGCAGCAGGTGTCCGCCCCGACGTGCTCAAGCGCTACGGGGCCATTCGCATGCGCCGCGGGCTCGCCGTGACGACGGTTCGCAACGGTACCTGCCAAGGCTGCAACATGAACGTGCCGCCCCAGCTGTACAATGTTCTTCAGCGCGGCAACACGATCGAGACCTGCCCGTACTGCCACCGGATCGTTTATTGGGAGAACCTAATGAAAGATCCGACCGACACCCCGCCTGCCGCGGGATCGTAGTTCGCGCCTGCGCGCCTTCGCGCTATACTCTCAGCGCTTCCCGCTGGAGCTCGAAAGGTGGTCGCGACGGTGCCTTGGTGCCGTCGAGGAAAGTCCGGGCTCCTTGGGCAGGGTGCTGGCTAACGGCCAGTCGAGGTGACTCGAAGGAAAGTGCAACAGAAAACAAACCGCCTGGCGCGCCGAAAGCGGCATGTTCGGCAAGGGTGAAACGGTGTGGTAAGAGCACACCGCTCTCCTGGTGACAGGAGGGGCACGGCAAACCCCACCTGGAGCAAGACCGAAAAGGAATCGCGGGAAACCGCCGGCGCCGTCCTCGTCGAATCCAGATTCCAAGTTGGTCGCTCGAGCCGGTCGGCAACGGTCGGCCCAGATGAATGACCGCCACTTGCGCAAGGCAACGAGCGCAAGAACAGAACCCGGCTTACAGCCGAGCTCCAACGGGAAGCACTTTTCAACTACCCTGCCCGCTACCGCACACGCGCGGGCTAGGGAAACGCGTGGGGAGCCGCCGAGCTTTGCTCGGCGCGGACCATCGCGGGCATCGCGGGAAGGTTTGGAAACCCTTCGAGGGTTTCCATTACGACGACGCCCTCTTGCCCTCGAAGAGGGTGCCGACCCGACCGTAAAGGCCGGTGCACATGAGCGCGAGCGCCTCGTCGCGAAGGCCGAGCAGCCGCTTGCCTTCGGCCACGAGGGCTTGGATCGATGTCAGATCGAAGTCGCCCGAGTAAAGGCCCTGAACCTTCGCAAACGCGTTGGCGAGGCAAACGAGGTTGGAGCAGCAGAAGGGCGTTTGAGCATCGTAGCTTTGGCACTTCTCGATGGCGCTGCCGATCTCGGCCGGCAGCTTCCAGTGCTGGGCCAGCGCCACTCCGACGTCACGGTGCGATCCATCCACCACGCGTTTCCAGACAGCGTGGCTGATCCACGGCACGGAAGACTTCTGCAGGCTCATCAGCTTCTCGGCTTCGAGGAGAAGTGCCGCCACCACCGGCTTGCCCACGTCGTGCAGCAGTCCGGCCACGTAGGCGGCGCCCGGATCGACGCTGTTCGGCGCTTCCAGCAAGCCAGCGAGCTCTTTGGCAATGAGCGCGACCGCCAAGGAGTGCTCCCAGATTCCGCGAAACGCCGCCTGAATACGTTCGTCACGCGACGAAAATGCCTGGAACATCGAATAGTGCACGAGCGCGAGCTTGAGCCCCTCGGTGCCCATGCGTGAGATGGCATTCTGCAGAGTGATGGCGGGGACCTTGCCGGGAAAGGCCGCGCTGTTCGCCAGGCGCAGAACCCGCGAGGCGAGCACCGGATCCTTGCCCACCAGGTCGCTGACGTGTTTGAAGCTCTGGTTCGGATCTTCGAGCAAATGCATGCATTGAAGCGCGATGGCTGGCATGGACGGCACGACCAAGGCATCGCTATCGAGACGCTTGCGTATGATGCTGGTCAGCTTCTCCACCACGAAGGTCGCTTCGCGCTTTTCTCGCTTCTCGAAGGTTTCCTCTTCGGTGGCGGACGCGCCTATCGACGGGGCCGGCCGTGGGATGTTTTCCACGGCATCGCGCAGCTCGCGCATGCTGGCGAATCGCTGCGCCGGATCCTTCCGCAAAGCGCGAAGGATGGCGTCGTTCATGTGCTTCGACAGCTTGCGATTGATCTCGCCCGGTGGCACAGGCTGCGTCTGCACGTGCGCCTGCAGCATCTCGGCGGTCGAGTCGAAACGGAAGGGAAGCACACCGGCCGTCATCTCGTACAGCATCACGCCGAGCGAATAGATGTCGCTGCGATGATCGAGGTTGGCGTCGCCGCGGCACTGTTCGGGCGACATATAGGCCGGCGTACCGATGGCGGTGCCCACGAGCGTGCTATGCGGCGATGCCGAAGGGTCGGATCCGAGAAGCTTGGCGATGCCGAAATCGAGGACTTTGACGTAGTCGGGATAGTCGGGATGGTTGAGCAGGAAGACGTTCTCGGGTTTGAGGTCGCGATGGACGACGTTGCGATCGTGCGCGGCCGCCAGTGCCGAAGCGATCTGCCGAACGATGCGCACCGTGGCCGACTCGTCGAGGATCTTGGAGCGCTCCAATCGTTCGCCGAGCGTCTCCCCTTCGAGAAAGCTCATCACGATGTAGTGCAGATCGCCCAGCTGCCCCATGTCGGTAATTTCGACGACGTTGGGATGACGAATGTCGTTTACCGCGCGCGCCTCGGTGAGGAAACGCGAGACCACCTGAGGATCGCGTGCCACCTCAGGGCGCAGGATCTTGATGGCCGCGCGATGCCCGATGAGCGTGTGCTCGGCGTAGTAGACGGTACCCATGCCGCCGCTGCGAAGCGCGGTCACCAGTCGATACTCCCCGAGGACCTTGCCGACTAGATCCTTCGACCTGTCGATGACCAGCGTCTCGTTGCCCACGCCATTTCATTGTCACGCCGTTTCTGGAGTTCGGAAATAAGCGACGCGTTACAGAAGGCGCGAAAGGGACTTTCCCGGTCCGCCTTTCGCGGCCACTTTACGAGCGGCGCTTGCCGAGCAACTTGCCGAGGAACTGGCCGGTGTACGAGCGCGCAACCTTCGCGACTTCCTCGGGCGTGCCCGCGGCAATGACGTCGCCGCCGGCCGCGCCGCCCTCGGGGCCGAGGTCGATGAGGTAGTCAGCGGTCTTGATGACGTCGAGGTTGTGCTCGATGACGAGAACCGTGTTGCCCGCGGCGACCAAGCGGTCGAGCACCTGGAGCAAGCGGCGGACATCGTCGAAGTGCAGGCCGGTGGTAGGCTCGTCGAGAAGATAGAGCGTGCGCCCGGTATCCCGCTTGGCCAGCTCGCGCGAAAGCTTCACCCGCTGGGCTTCCCCGCCCGACAGCGTGGTGGCCGACTGGCCGAGCGCGATGTAGCCGAGGCCCACGTCGTCGAGGGTTTTCAGGATGTGCGAAAGCTGGCGGTGATGCTCGAAAAGTCCGAGCGCTTCGGAAACCGTAGTCTCCAGCATCTGCGCAATGTCGAGGCCCTTCCACTTCACCCGCAAAGTGGCGTCGTTGTAGCGTCGGCCGCGACAGACTTCGCAGGTGACGTGAACGTCGGCCAAGAAGTGCATCTCGACGGTCTTTACGCCGTCGCCTTCGCAAGCCTCGCAGCGACCGCCTTTGACGTTGAACGAAAAGCGGCCGGGGCCGAAGCCGAACGTTTTCGCCTCGGGCGTGCTGGCGTAGAGCTCGCGAATGTGATCGAAGGCCTTGGTGTAGGTCGCCGGGTTCGATCGCGGCGTACGGCCGATCGGCTTTTGATCGATGTCGACCACCTTGTCGATCTGGTCGATCCCGGCGAGGCTGGCGAACGTCCCCACCGCTTCGGTTCCACCGTACAGTTTGCGCCGAAGGGCCGGATGCAAAATGCCGTTGATGAGCGACGATTTTCCCGCCCCGGAAACGCCGGTAATGGCCAAGAGCACGCCCAGCGGGAAATCCACGTCGACGTTGCGCAGGTTGTGCTCGCGCGCTCCGCGCAGGGTGAGAAAGCCCTTGGGCTTGCGCCGCTCGCTCGGCACTTCGATGCGTTCCGCGCCGGACATGTAGCGACCGGTCAGCGATTTGCGATTGGCTTCGATTTGCTTGGGCGTACCGGCGGCCACGACGTGCCCGCCCTGCCGCCCTGCCCCGGGCCCGAAATCCACGACGTAGTCTGCCGCTTCGATGGTTTCCGCATCGTGCTCGACGACGATGACGCTGTTGCCGAGATCGCGCAGGCGCCGCAGCGTCGCGATCAAGCGCAGGTTGTCGCGCTGGTGAAGGCCGATGGAGGGCTCGTCGAGCACGTACATGACGCCGGAAAGCTCCGAGCCGAGCTGCGATGCAAGTCGAATGCGCTGCGCTTCGCCACCCGACAGCGAGGAAGCCACGCGATCGAGGGTCAGATAGTCGAGTCCCACGTTGAGCAGAAACCCGAGGCGCGTGCGCACTTCCTTCAAGATCTCGGCGGCGATTTGCGCGCGCGCTCCGGCCAGCGGCAGCGTGGCGAAGTGCTTTTCCGCCTCGGACACGGTCAGCGACGTGACGTCGACGATGTTCTTGTCGGCCAAGAAGACCGCACGCGACTCCGGCCGCAACCGCTTGCCCTTGCAGGCGCGGCAGATCTGTTCGCGAAAATACTTGCCCAGCCACTGCCGCATCATCTCGGAATGCGTGTCGTGCCAGCGGCGCTTGATGTTGTTGGCCACGCCTTCGAAGCGCATGGCCCACGAGCCACCGCCGTGCTTGCCCGTCCAGCTGACCTGCACGCGCTTCTCGCCGGTTCCGTAAAGGACGATCTCGCGCTGCCGTGGCGTGAGCTGCTTCCACGGTTTTTTCAGCGGAATGCCCATCTCGCGTTCGAGGGCGGAGGCGATGCGCGTGGTCCAGCCTTCTTCGCGGGCAAAACGCTCGCCCCACGGCTCGATGGCGCCTTCGGAAATCGACAAATCCGTGTTCGGTACGACCAGATCCGGGTCGACCTCCAGCTTCGAGCCGAGGCCGTTGCAATCGACGCACATGCCGAGCGGGCTGTTGAACGAGAAGGACTGAGGCGAAAGCTCGGGAAGACCGACGCCGCAATTCGGACAGGCGCGCTCCTCGCTGTAGGCGCGCTCGCGCTCTTCACCTTCGACGGCAACCAGCAGGGTTCCCTCGCCAGCGCGCAACGCCGTTTCAATGGAATCGGACAAGCGCGCACGATCGGCCGCATCCAGCGACAGCCGGTCGACGACGATCTGCACCGAGTGCTTCTTCTTCTTGTCGAGCGCGGTCACATCCTCTAGCCGCTCGACCACACCGTCGACGCGCACCCGGACGAAGCCGGCCTTGCGGGCCTCGTCGAACACGTCGCGGAACTCGCCCTTGCGGTTGTCCGCCTTGGGCGCCAGGAGCGTTACCTTGGTCTTGGGCGGCAGGGTAAGCAGCTCGCCCACGATCTCGCCGGCCGAGCGGGCGGCAACTTCGCCGCCGCACAGGTGGCAGCGCTGTTCGCCGGCCCGGGCGTAAAGAACGCGCAAATAGTCGTAAATCTCGGTGACCGTTCCCACCGTCGAGCGCGGGTTCGACGACGCCGACTTCTGCTCGATGGCGATGGTCGGCGAAAGCCCGCGAATCTGGTCGTACTTGGGCTTTTCGAGCTGCCCCAAAAACTGCCGCGCGTAGGACGAGAGCGATTCGACATAACGCCTCTGTCCTTCGGCATACAACGTGTCGAAGGCCAGAGACGACTTTCCCGACCCGGACACGCCCGTAAACACGACGAGCTGGCGTTTGGGGACCGCCAGCTCATCGATGTGCAGGTTGTGTTCGCGGGCGCCGCGGACAATCACGAAATTCGGTTCTTCGGCGCTGCGCTCGTTCTTCATTGACGAGCGGAAGGTCTACTCGAAGAAGTAGGCGATGCCCAGGCTGCCTTGGACGAAATCCGCAGGAGCGCTTCCGGGGCCGCCGTTCCCGCCGCCGAAGGACTGTCCACCGATCATCATATCGTCCTGCCGACCGAAAACGACGCCGAGGCCCAGGTCGGCGATGAGCGCCACATT
>CAZTTW010000111.1:0-9418 GCA_964616265.1 uncultured Myxococcales bacterium
CACCGTCCCGCCTGGGAACGTAGCGATATTCGAAGTCGCAGTTGTTAACCGGGACGATTCCCTCGACCGAGTGTCCCTGCAGGGCGCGATTTGTGGCCTCCACCACCTCTTTCAACAAAGGGAACAATTCCCCGACTGTCTTGCCGACAACTTGACCGGGGGCCAGGCCCACGAGTCTCAAAGCACTGCCTTCCGAAAGTTGAAGACGTCCATCCCCGTCGACGTACCAAACCACGATCGGTGCGCTGTCCAGCAGGGATTGCAGGAGATACTGTTTCTCGACCAGTGCTCGCCGGGCCTGGGCTTCCTCGGACAGATCAACGGCATAGGAAACAGAAACGTCCTCGTCGCCGAGCACGATGCGCGAGCCGAATGCCTCGACGGGAAATATCGTTCCGTCTTTGCGGCGGTGCACGGTACGAATCGAGCCTGGTCTGAAGGTCCCCTGGGCAAGGAGCGTCTTCCAGGTTTCTCTCGTCATGTTCACATCGACATCGAAAAGCGTCAGGGCCATAAGCTCCTCGCGCTTGTAGCCGAGCATGGTGCAGGCGCTTTGATTGACGAAAGCGAAAGAGCCATCCACACGCGTGAAGAACCAGCTGCCTGGAACGGCTTCCACGAGTGCCTTGAGCAGCTCCGTGTGCGAGCCGGTCGTCAATGCCTCGCGAACACGCTGGTTCACCCAGTTGCTGCTCTGTGCCGATGATCTTGTCATGTCTCGTGTACCGGTCAGAATCGACGCGCCTGCTGGTAAGCACATCCAGTGTATCAGCGATTGCGCCCACGACATACCAGTTGGCTGCCTCGTCCCCAATGGGGAGGCTAGAGCTTGCTTGGCCTTCTACAGGCTGCCGCGAATGCCGATGGACGGAAGCACGATGCGCAGACTGCGCTCGGTCAGGGTGCCGTCGTCTTGCCGATCGAGCCCGTACACTTCGCGCGACAGGGTCGTGTTCACCAGCTCGGCGTAGACGTTCAACGTGAATGCGTCGAAGAGAATCGTCCGCTCGACCCGCAAGTCCAGCTGATAGAAGGCCGGCAGCCGCACGAACGTTTCGGCTTGGCCGCCGCTCACCAGCACGGGCCGGCCGCTGTTCAGGTGGCCGCGTGCGCCCAGCTCGTAACGGCCGATGCGATAGCCGAGCACCAGATTCAGGATGTGCCGCTGATCCCAGTCCGAAGGTCCAATCACGCCGCCAAGAACGCGTTCGCTCTTCGACAGCGTATACGCGATCCAGCCGTGTAGACGCTCGGTGGACGGTCGCCGCAGCATCACCTCCATGCCGTACGAGCGAGCATCACGCCGAACCAGAAAGTCGCTGGCCAGCGGATCGGGATGAAGCAGGGTCGGATCTCGCAAATCGGTCAGGACATAGCGTTGCACGAAGCCGGTGATTTCCGCCTCGACGCCAGGAATCCGACGGCTGCCAAGGCCGAGCGCCGCTTGCCACGCCGTCTGCAAACCGTAAAGCGCCAAGCCGAAGTTTTCCGCCGCCGGGATTTGAACCGACAAGCTCGGCGCTTGGGAAAAGCGACCCGCGCTGCCGGTCAGCCACTCGCTGTCGCTGATGCGCAAGCGCGCTGCCACACGCGGCCCAAGGTCGGCCCGCCCGGCTCCGCTTATCACGTAACTGTCGAGCCGTAGCGCCGGCGTCAGGCTCAGACGATCCGTTGCACGAATCGTCGTCGCCACGTAGGCGGCCGCAAGCAGAGCAACGCGATCCCGCGCTAGGTCCGAGGCGCCTGCCTCATCCATGCCGACCTTCGGCCGCAGCCACTCGACCTCGCCGTCGACGCCGACCTCGAGGTCCGCCTCCCGGCCCGCGTGCGTGTAGCGGGCCCGCGGCAGGATGCTGTAGGCGTCGGCGTGAATGGGAAAGGACTCGACAATGGGCGCCGTGCTGCTGTCGGCACCGAACGCAAGACGAAGGGAGAGCTCGCCACCGGCGACCGAGGTGCTGGCACGCAAGCTGACGCGATGAAAGCGCAGCACGTAGTCCTGCAGTGGGCTCGATGGACTGTAGCGATACGCCAGGTTGTCGCCCGAGCCGAAGGCCAAGAGCGAGAGGCGCCAGCGGCGCACACGCCGATCGGCACGCACCTGATAGTCCCAATAAGAAAGCGTCAGATCGTTTTGCAGATGCGAAAGCAAGGCACCGGTGTACGAATAGCGGAAGCCCGCCGCCACGCCGCCGTTGCCATCTGGAAAAGGCACCGATAACAAGCCACCGGCGTCGTACAGCCGCACGTCTGCCTCGGCATGCACGCGATCCTCGGGCGGGGCGCGCGTCTCGGCCGCCACCACGCCGCCCACGTAGCGACCGTAGCGCGCGGGATAGCCGCCCGGATAGAAGGCCATGCTGTCGAAAAAATGCGGGTGAATCACCGACGGGCCAAGCGCCAGGTGGAACAAGAGCGGCACCTGCAAGTCATCGAGAAAGTAGCCCGTGTTGCCGGGGTTCGAGCCGCGAATGGCGTAGATGGGCGCCGGCCACGCGACGGTGGCCACGCCAGGCAACGATTCGATGGTGCGAAAGGGATCGCCAAGCGCGCCGGGTGTCGTGGTCAGCTCCGGGCCGCGCAAATCCAGTGTGGGCTCGTCGGTGGTGGCAACCACGACGGTCTCGTAGAGGGGAAGGTCGGGTCGTGGGCTCAGTCGAAGAAGCAGAAATTCGCTTTTCGCACATGCATCGTAGGTAAGTGAAAGACTGTCGTAGCCCGTGGCCCGCACGACGACGGTTTGCGGACCGCAATCCACGACCGTATCAAATTCGCCTTGGTCGTTCGTCTCGGTAATAGGACCTTGGTCGCCCCCCTTCACTATAAGCCTGGCACCCGGAAGGGCTCCGCGCGAGCCCTTGGCCAGGACGCGACCGCGCAAGTGAGCTGGCGCCTTGTCCAGCGCCGACGGAGAAAGCGCGCCATCGGACTCCGACGGTCGTTCGTCGACCGCACCGCCATCCATCGGTGTGCGGTCATCGACGGTACCGCCATCGATGGCCGTCGCCATCAGGAAAAGCAGGGCGCCGTTCACGGGAGACGTGCCACCCAGAGCCCGTCGTAGGGCGATTCCAAGCGGTCGCGCACCAGGTAGGCCACGCGCGTGCCCGGCGCCAGCCGATCCGCGTCCGGCGAGACGTCGGCAAAACTCGCGGGATCGAGCGCCACGGCGTACACGCTCTCGGCGAGAACCGTCTGGCTGCCGGTGGCCAAGTCGACGAGCATCAGGTCGCCGGCCAGGCGCGCGCTTTCCCAGTTGAGCAAGGCCAACATGCGCGTCTTGCCGACAGTCACCACGTGGCCACCGGCACCGACGAGGCGAGATGAGCCGTTGCTGGGATCCACGAGTAGGATGTCCTGCCGATCCGAGTTCCACTCTCCAACGCCCGCAAGCACTCGGCCGTCCGTCGTCTCCCACAAACTCTTCAGGTCGAAACCTTCGGGGTTGAGCACGGTGCGCGGCGCCGCAAGGTTGTCAGCGGGGCCGATGGAAAAAGTCGTGATGCCCACGTTGTCCTTGAGCCTATGCTCGACGAGGACGACGAAGGCGCCGTCGCTCGTGAACGTCGACTTTCTTCCGTCGGCCCAAGGAAAGGTAGAGAGGGATCCCTTGTCGACCACGGACGTGTAGGAGCTTGGCGAGACTCCGGCAGCCCAGACACCGAAATACGCCGCATAAGGGCCGAGCGCGAACCAAAGCTCATCGTGCCCGGGCCGCCATTGGCTTTCCACGCCCAAGCTGGCGCTGGGGGCCGAACCGACGATCCGGTAGCTAGCCTGGAAAACCCAGTTGTATAGGACGTACGCCAACGCCGTCGTGGCCGCCTGCCCGCCTTCGCCCGGCGTAACGAACAACAACCAGGAGCCGTTGTTCGAGGCTGACATGTACTGAACTGGGTCCTGGGAGGCTGGCAGCGGAGCGCTCCTGAGGGTGCTCGTGTCGAGCAGCGCCAAAGGGGCGCGCCCCGCGTCGGTGACGAGGGAAAGCAGTACCTGCGGCGTTTGCTCGCCAACAACTGGGTCCAGCGAAAGCCGTCCCGACGACGAGGCAACGATCTCCGGCTTTGCGCCTGGTCGGCTGCGTTCGACGACGGTTGCCGGCGAAGTCGAAGCAGCCGTCGCGGAGGCGGCCGGCGACACGTAGTAAAGGTCATTGCCGACGAAGACTGCTGGTGGGTTGACCCAGCCAAGGGCATCGCTCGTGCCATCGCCCAGCACCACGCCGTCGCCCGGTGAACCGGCAAAAACGCGGCTGCGATCTGCCGAAAAAATGAAGCTGGGGCTGCTGTCCATCCACACGTTCAAACCCACGTCATCCAACTGCCCCGTCGAAAGATCGAGACGCCAAATGTCGTCCCAGTCGCCATCGACGCGGCGCTGGACGAACACCAGACGGCCCCGGCTGTCCGTCGCGAAGACGTAGCTTGTTGGGTCGCCCATGGGCAGCTCCACATTCTCGACGATGGCTTGCTGGCCAGACAATGATTCGACAGGCGATTGAGCGTCCGCGTAAGCGAATGCATAGACGTCTGCCACTGCGATTCCGCCCGTAGACGGCTCGTCTGGCGCGGCGTTGGCGGGCGGCCGCGTCGGCCCGGTAGCAAGCAAATGGGACGCGCCCTCCTGCTCGGACGCGGTTAGGAAAACGCCGGTCAGCGTTCGATCGTGCACGACGTGCTGTCCCGCGGGCGCTTTGCCGAGCGGCAGGCAACCACCGAAAAACAGGCAAACGCCAACCAGTTGCTTGGCGAGTAGACCGCGCTCGTAACGCACGGTCGAAGGATCGCCCATCGGCCGCAGCGAGTCCATCCTGCGCAATTGTGCTCGCCGCCACATGCATGCATTCTTGAGCTGTTTGGCGCATGATGTGGCAACAAAGGACGAGGGAGTTTGTCCCTTACTAAAGCCATGAGATGTCACACCTGGAAGTACGCGCGCATCGGGCTGGTCGCTTGCGGGTTAGTGGGTGCGCTCGTTAGCTGCAATTCCCACCTCCTTCTCAATTCGGGAGATCCCGAGGTCGTGCTCACCGACGCGCCGGATGCGGCGCCGCCGCCGATCACGAAGAAGGACGCCGCCGCCAGCATGGGCGACCCGGTCTTCGGCGACCCCGTCTCGCTGGGCGACTCACCGGACAGCGGAGCGGACGCGCCGCCCGCCGGGAATCCCGATGCAAAGCCCGACGCAGCCAAGAGCAACCCCGATGTGGCGCCCGACCTTCCCACGGTCGAAAATCCCAAGTGTCCGTCGGGCATGGTGCGCGTGCACGTGCGCGACATCTGGTCCAACACCATCGATCCCCCGAGCATGAAGACGATGCCCAATCCGCCCATGGAGGTGCAGGTCATCGATCCCAGTAACTGGACCACCTACGGCGCACGGCAGGATGCCGCCAATTGCTCGTACTACTCGGTTTGCTTGGCTACCAGCATTACCAAGATCCTGGTCAAGGCGGTCGGCGCAGATGCTTGTCCCACCGGCGACCAATCGGGCAACTTCGACCTGTCGCCTTTCAAGAACGTCAGCGACATTTGGATCGAATACAAAGGCGATGACAGCAACATCCGCAAAGATTTCACCGCTTCGCCGGTCACCGTGGGCGACAACGCCTTTCACCTGACCTCGGATGCGACGACCCTGAAGTACCCGGCGTGCGACGTGGGCACGCCGCCCAACCTGACGGTGCCCAGCGGCTACACCAAGGTGCACTTCCGCTGGCCGTGGAACGACCCGACCGATCCGAAGACGCCCTACCCCGGCTCGGCCTGCCCGCTCGATTTCGCCACCAAGATGGGCTTCACGGTGCCGCCCTATCCGTCGAGCCTCAAGGTCACCGGCCTGACGTGCGAGATGGTCGCCGTGCTCGAATTCCAGGACAGCAATTGTCCGTGGTACTACGTACTCATTCCCAACAGCGCGTGGCCGACCACCGGCACCATGCCGAAGATCGTCTTCCGCTACCCCGACGACTCCAAGAACCTCTACACGAACAGCATTCAGCTGCCTGTACGCACCGCCAACGAGTATTGGATCGGCTACGCTGGCGCCCCCGACAATACCATCGCGTCCACCACGAAGTGCATGGACTGGTCGCTGCAGACCAACACCTACTTCGTCTATACGTCGAACCCAGGACCGGGCTACGACAAGTGCGGCGGAGCAACGGGCCCGGTCGACCCCTGCAACCCGCAGCAGCCCTCTGGCTACCACACGGTGCACTTCCGTTATCTGTGGGCCGGGCAAAAGACGTTCACATTCTTCCCCAAGCCGTCGCTCATGCCGAAGTGGATGGAGCTGGAAGTGAATGGACCCGGCAATGCCCTGAAAGTCATCTGCCAGCGCGAGCAAGACCGACCGTGGTTCAACTGTCCGGTTCCTGATTCGGCTTTCAGTGCGACCACAACCTGGCGCGCGGTGGACAAGCTGCACAGTCCCGAATGGAACACGGTCCAGCCGTGGCCGCTGCCGGCCACGCCCAAGGATTACTGGATCCGCTGGTACTACGGCAAGCCCGACATTCCCCGCAGTGTCGATCCGCCGAACTTCATGGTCTACGACTACTACCCCGACGGGACCAACGGCGACTGGTCCGCGACAGGCATCTGGAACGACGACGCCTGTGCAGCGAAGCCGCCTGCCACGCCAGTCACCGTCGGCTTCGGCAACGGCGCATGGTTCCCGTACTCGAAGACCAACTACGCCTATCCCAACGGCGGATCACTGGCGTACATCTATCCCAACGCGGCGACGGTGCAGGATCTCCTGAATGCCTTCACCTGGGAGCGCTACCAGCTGTGGAAGAAGAACTGGGTCCGCTTCGACGCCGATGCGTGCGGGACGGGAACAGCTCGCGTCTATAGCGACATTCCCCAGGGAACGGTCAGTGAGGGCCAGGGCTACGGTATGGCCATCGCCGCCGCCATCGGCGACAAGGACTTGGTCGACAAGCTGTGGGCCTTCGTCCGCCGCTTCCGCTCCGAAAGCAAGTACTGTTCACTGATGGGCTGGATTTGGACAGACAGCTCACAATGTCTCCCGGTCGACCAGGGCGGCAAGGATGACAGTGCCTTCGACGGCGACGTCGACATTGCCATGGGCCTCGTCTATGCGGCGATGCAATGGCCGAACGATTACAACGACATCGCAGTCGCATGGCTAAAGGGCATGGAGTGCGAAATCAACGCGAAATATGGCGACGGCTTCAACTATCCGACGGCGGGAGATAGCTGGGACAAATCCTACTGCACCGATACCAAGTGCGATTACGCTCCTGCAACGGTCAACACTGTCTACATGGACTATTACCCGCCGGGATACTTCCGCGTGTTCGGCGACTTCCTCGCGGCCAAGCTCGGCAGCGACGCCAAGGCCACGAACGGCCAGTCGTACCACGACTTCTGGTACAAGACTGCCGAGACCGTCTGGGACATGGTGGAGAAGTGCTATGACCAAAGCGGCGTGCACCCAGGTCTCATGGGAGACCAGGGCCACATCGACAAGCCGTGCAGCTCCGGCGGCGGCGAGCCCTACGAGTGGGGCCGCGCCCTGTGGCGGCTGGGTATCGACGCAGCCTGGTTCGGAAACAACAAAGACCTGCCGGAGAACGCTGCGAACTCGTCGCCCCACTACAATACCAAGTCGCGCATCCAGGCGAAGATGGACAACATCCAGACCTTCTACACGAACTTCTACAAGAAGAATCCACCTGAGCCGAATGCCAACCGTTTCTCGACCATCTGCCACCAGCTCGGAACCGATGGAACCGTCACCAATTGCGACCCGGCCTACGGCCACAATTCCTACACGGTCAATTTAGCCATGTGTCCCTACGTAAGTCGCTTCAACGCGGACAACGAGACCACCAATGACATCCGCCGCGAGGCCATCGAAGAATCGGTGTCTACCACGGTGCAAAACGACCACTACTTCCAAGAGTCGCTAGGCGTGTACTCGATCCTGTTCCTGACTGGCAACTTCCCGAACCCGATGACCGTGCCAAAGTAGACGATCGGGAAAAGCCGTCATTTTGGTGGACGCATCTAACCGCAAGCCCTTCCGCAACCTCCTCCTTAGATAGAGATCGCCCCAGCGCGCGTTGGCGCTCCCCGACGGGATGGTGCCGATATTCGGGCGACCCCTGCGTTAGCGGGCTACAATGCAGTCGCCCAATGAGAAATCCCAACACCAAGCCAGGCATTGCATCAAGCAAGGACGTCCACTTCGGCCTCGACGCCGAGTCGATCAAGCACGACTTCCTGGAGAACCTCTTTACCCACCAGGCCAAGTTTCCCGAGGTGGCGACCCCGAACGACAACTACTTAGCGCTGTCATACACGGTGCGGGATCGGCTTCTGCACCGCTGGATTCATACGTCGCACACGTATTTTTCGCAGTCGTGCCGAACGGTGGCCTATTTGTCGGCTGAATTCCTCATTGGCCCGCAGCTTGGCAACAACCTGGTCAGCCTCGGCATTGGGGAGCCGACCCGCCAGGCGATGGACGACCTCGGCCTGTCCCTCGACGAGCTCTTGGAACAGGAAGAAGAGCCCGGCCTCGGCAATGGCGGCCTCGGCCGTCTGGCTGCGTGCTATCTCGATTCGCTGGCCACGCTGGAGATTCCGGCGACCGGCTACGGTATCCGCTACGAGTTCGGTATTTTCGACCAGGCCATCAAGGACGGCTGGCAGGTCGAAGTGCTGGATCACTGGCTTCACCTCGGTTACCCGTGGGAAATCGCGCATCCCGAAATCGCGTTCCGAGTCGGCTTCGGCGGCCACACCGAGCACTACGCCGATGCCAAGGGCCACTACCGGGTCCGCTGGGTGCCCGAGCAAATCCTCAAGGGCTTTCCCAACGACACGCCCATTCTCGGCCACCGCACCAACACGGCGAACATGCTGCGCCTGTGGCAAGCGCAAGCGTACACGTCGCTCGATTTGCAGGCGTTCAACGTCGGCGACTACCGCCGCGCCGTCGAGGAAAAGGCGCTTTCGGAAAACATCACGAAGGTCCTCTATCCCAACGACGAGTCCGAAGCGGGCAAGGCGCTGCGTCTGCAGCAACAGTACTTCTTCATCTCGTGCTCGCTGCAGGACATGATTCGCATCTACGAGCAGCACGAAAAGACGATGGATCACTTCCACGAGAAGTACGCCGTCCAGCTGAACGATACGCACCCGTCGCTGACCGTGGCCGAGCTGATGCGCATCTTGGTCGACGACCGCGAGATGCCGTGGGAGACGGCGTGGGAGATCACGACGAAGACGCTGAGCTACACCAACCACACGCTCATGCCCGAGGCCCTGGAAACCTGGCCGTTGCCGCTGATGCAGAAGCTTCTGCCGCGGCACGTGGAGATCATCTTCGAGATCAACCGGCGCTTCCTGAACGAAATTCGCCTGCGCTACCCCAACGACAC
>CAZTTW010000112.1:0-9411 GCA_964616265.1 uncultured Myxococcales bacterium
AAGTGCTTTCGGATCTGGTGGCGAACGCCATCAAATTCACCGAGCGTGGGCAGGTCACGATTTCCACCGAGCTCTACGACCGGTCCATCGCCATTCACGTGATCGATACCGGCGTAGGAATCCCCGGCGCTCAGTTGCCGCGCATTTTCGAGGACTTTTACCGCGGCGACGCCGAAGCCCCGAAGGATGGCCACGGCGGCCTGGGCCTGACGCTTAGCCGACGCCTGATCATCCGCATGGGCGGAGATTTGTGGGCGACGAGCACCGTCGGCGCTGGCTCGAAGTTCAGCTTCACAGTCCCTCGCTCACCGGAAGTCGCGGGTCAGTCGCGCGCGGGAACAGCGTAATACCTCGGACATCGCATGGCTCGCATCCTGCTGGTCGCACAAGACAGCGAAGAGCAGTCTGCGGTGGCGGATGCTGTTCGCAAGGAGAGTCGCTTCGAGCTGCTCGCGGTCGCGCGCGGCGAGCATGCGGTGACCGAGGCCGCGAAAGGACGTTACGATCTTGCGCTCGTGTGCACTGAGCTGCCGGACATCGACGGCTTTGAGGTGTGCCGTCGTATTCAAGCCGACTCGCGGACCGGCCGGCTGCCGGTCATATTACTGGCGGGAGAGACTCCGAAACCCGAGGGACGCCAGTCGGGCTTGGCCAGCGGCGCATCCGATTTTATCGTTCCGCCCATCGATTCGCTGGAGCTGGTGGCGCGTGTCGATTCGGTCTTACGCAGCCGCGCCCAGGCGGACGCCGTCAACCGCCGCAATCACGAGCTCGCGGAAAAAGTGGTCGAACGCTCGCGGCAGCTCGAAGATTTGGCGGGCGAGCTTCGCATCGAGCGCGACGCGCTTCGCGAGACCTTCGACGTTTTCCAAGACGGGCTTCTTCTGATCGACGGCAGCGGCGAGGTCCTGGTCGGGAACACGGCAGGCCGTCGGTTGCTCGATCAGCCGCCGGACGTCTCCCACCTTCGCCTGACCAGCGAGTTGTCCGAGGGAGCCTCGGGCACACTTGCCGACGCCCTCGCCGAATCGTCGCGCGAAGCCATTCGCAAGAACGCGCCTTACTGCCGAACCCTGGTGTGGAAAGGGCGCCAGCTCGACGTTCGGGTCAACCCCGCCGCGGGCGGCCGGGCTCTCGTCTACCTGCGCGACGTTACCGAAGAGCGCGACCGCGAGCTGCGTCGCTTGCAGTCGGAAAAGCTCGCCGCCATCGGCATGTTGGCCGCCGGCGTTGCGCACGAGATCAACAACCCGGCGTCGTTCGTCTTGGCCAACGTCGACTCGTTGGCCGTGATCTTGCGCAAAGTGGACGAAGCCATGCGCGCCCAGAACGCCTACGCGATCAACGCCGGACTGGCCAACCTTCTGTTCGACGCCATGACGGTCGTGCAAGAATCGAAAGAAGGCATGGCGCGCATTCATCGTATCGCGCGTGACTTGCACTCTTTCTCCCGCGTCGACGACGACGCGAATTCGCTCTCCGACGTCAATGCAGCCGTGGATTCGGCGCTCACCATGCTGCGCAGTGAATTGCGCTATAGAGCCACAGTCGAACGCAGCTTACGGGCCACCAAAGTCGTGCGTGCCAGCGCCGCGCGCCTCGGTCAGGTTTTTCTGAATTTGCTTCTCAACGCCGCACACGCCCTGGCCGAGCTGCATCCGAGGCGCAATCGCCTTTACGTGCGGAGTCGCGACGAGGGCGACCACGTTATCGTCGAGATCGAGGACAACGGTCCGGGCATTCCTCCCGAGATCATGCCGCGCATCTTCGAATCGTTCTTCACCACCAAGCCGCCGGATCTCGGCACCGGTCTCGGCTTGCCCATCTCACTCGACATCGTTCGCCGTGCCGGGGGCGAGCTGTCCGCCGAAAGCGAACCCGGGCGTGGGGCACTCTTTCGCGTGCGCTTGCCGGCCGCCGTCGGCGTACCGCAGGTCAAAACTCGCATCGTGGCCTCGCTCAAGGCGATCCAGCGCCGTCGTGTACTGGCGATTGACGACGAGGCATTGTTGCTCAAGGCGTTCCAGCGCATGCTGAGCACCCACCACGACATCGAAACCAAGCTGGGCGCGCGGGAGGCTTTGCGCGCCTTCGGCCAGGACCGCAAGTTCGATGTTGTTCTGTGCGACCTGCAGATGCCCGATATGTCGGGCGTCGAGCTCTACGCGGCGGTTAAGCAGCAATGGCCCGAGTTGGCCGACCGATTCATTTTTATCACCGGCGGCGCGTTCTCGCCCGAAGCGCGAAGATTCATGGAAGACCCGTCGATTACGTGCATCAACAAGCCTTTCCAGCTGCGCGAGCTCTTGGAATTGATCGAGGCGCGTGCCGGTGAAGGCCAAGCGCAAGCCTGAAAGGCGCCGCCTTTTCGTCGTGGCCGCCTTGATTGCTCGGCGTGGCCGCGTCCTGCTCTCCCAACGTCGCGCGGATCAGTCGTTCCCGCTGGCGTGGGAATTTCCCGGCGGCAAAGTCGAAGCAGGCGAGACGCCGGAAGAAGCGCTGGTGCGTGAGATCGACGAAGAGCTGGGCTGCACGGTGCGGGTTGGTTCGATCGTCGAGCTGATTTTCCACGCCTACCCCGACTTCGACCTGGTCATGCCGATCTATCGCGCGACAGTGCTGGAAGGCGAGCCACGTGCGCGCGATGTCGAGGCGATTGCCTGGGTGCCGCTTGGGCAGATTCTCGAAGAGAAGATGCCGCCCGCCGATTTGCCGTTTGCGCGGCGTCTGTCGCGGTTATCTAGAATTCCAAGCCGGCGCTGAGTCCGGGATACAGACGGAGGGTGTGACCGCTCGTCGTCCACACCTGTTCGGCGAACGAAACGTCGTGAGGTCGACGGTCGTCGCTGGTCTCGGCCTGCTGGAAATTCAGGGATGGTCCGGCCACCACGGCCAAATGCCGGGCGATGGCGAAGCCGGCTTGCACGCGCAGGGCGCTCACCCAGCGCTGGGTTTGGCTCGGCCCCGAGGACACGAAGCCGGTGTTGGAAAGGTCGACGTCGAGGAAAAATCGCCGGTCGCGGGGAAGCACGTGGGCGCCGAGCCCGAACGTCGTGCTGTAAAGGCGGGCGCCGTCCCGCTCCATGTCGCGCGTGATGCCGAAGCCGGCGCCGACGTAGAAGAGTCGCGTGCCGAGCTTGAAGCCGAGCACTGCCGCGCTGGTGCTGTTCCATTCGAGAGTGGCGTGATTTTCCCCGTCGAGAACGACCGGCAGAAGTCCGATGGAGACGCCGCTGTTCTTGCGCGCGACGCTGACCAGGCCGACTTGCACGCCGTCGAATTCGTCGGCGACGTTGACCAGGCCGACTTGCACGCCGTGCTGCTTGCGCGCGACGTTCACGAGACCGACGCTGGCTGCAGAGCGCTCGCCGGAGCCGCGCGTAACGTTGGCCAACCCGACCTGGACGCCGCGCGATTGGGTAACCGGACGGTCGACGTTGACCAAGCCGATTTGCGCACCGTTGAGCCCGCCCGTTTGCACGTTGGCGAGCCCGACCTGCACGCCTCGCATGGGCCCGCTGGCCACGTTGATGGCGCTCAGCTGGGCGCCGGTGACGGAGCCCAGGGCGACGCTGGCGATCCAGCCCGCCTGCACGCCACGCACCCCGCCCATCGCCATGTTGTAGCTGGCAATCTGTGCACCGCGGACCGGTCCGTAGCTTAGGGCGAAGGCGCTGCCGATTTGTGCGCCAGTCACGCCGTCCTGAGCAATATTACCTGCAGCCGACAGTTGAACGCCGGACACGCGGTCGGAATGGCCGACGATGCCCAGCACGAAGTGATGCTCCACCGGCTCGCCGGTGTCGCCGGATAGGCGAAAACCCGGGGCCAGAACCAAGTCGAAGCCGACCTCGCGATAGTGGCGGCCGGGCGTGGCGGCGCTGGTGACGATGACGGGAGCCTGGCCCGGAGGCGCAGCCGGCTCGTCGCCTCGCCTCACGCTCACCATCGGCGCCACGGCGGTGAGGCTGGCCGTGGTCACTTCGACGCGGCCGCTGGTCGGCAGGTCGATCGACCCTTCCGAAATGATGCCGTCGTGATCGAGCACCACACGGTAGCGGCCGGCATCGAGGCCAAGCTCGACGGGATAGGTGGGCTCTTTGCGTAATTCGACGATCAGCCGGCCGATCTGGTCGCGCACATAAATGCGGCCGGCGAGATCTCGGGCGAGCACCAAATGCGACGTCGATGTGTGAAGGTCGGTCATGACCAGGTCGCCGGTGCCAGCCAACTGGATGTCGTAGGCGGGATGCTGGGCTCCAGCACGCGAGGTCTCGGTTCGTTGCAAGGTCTCGTTGTAAGCGAACTGGTACGCTTCGTTGAGCGTCACGCGGCGGTCGTGGTTCGTGTCGGCGGCGCCGCGCATGCCCGATAGCAGGAAGTGGGTAAAATACGCCGCGCCTACGCGATCCGATTCCTGCGCTGCTTCGTCGGCTGAGCTGGCCGTGAGAAAAGCGTGACCGCGCGCCTGCGTCGACACGTCGCTGAGGAATGGCGTCTTGTGCACGCCGCCCTTGAGGCGAATGAGTGCGCCGGACGCGCATGAGTCGAGAATGGCGATGCGCACGTCGGCGCCTACCGAATCGATCCACTGGCGCAGCTCGCGATAGGTCACGCGCTCGTCGCCGAGAAGAAGTCCTTCCTCGTCGGAGTGACCGGAGAAATAGACGAAAACTTCGCGGCGTACCTGAGGTCGGCTTTCGTGACCGACGCGACTTTTCAGATCGGCGAAGGCTTGGGTCAGTCGGCTGCGCGTGGCATCGCCGAGCAAGATGAGATCGTTGTCCCGCACGCCGCCCAGCCCGGCCAGCACGCGTCCGACGGATTCGCCATCAGAATTGGCAAAACGCAAGCGCGTGCGGTGGGGACCGCCGTCGTTGGACGAGGCAATCAGGGCAAACCGACGCAGCGAGGTGGTATCGGCGGGGTCGGCCGCACTCGCCACGGTGCTCACCAGAACCAGGCAAAGGCACGCGAATCGCGACCACCAAGTCGACCAAATCATGGGTTGTCCTTCTTCAAGACCAGCTCGTACCAGGAGAATCGTGCGGGCAAGGGGCTGCCATTCTTGAGCAGGGGAAGAATGTCGTTCGAATCGAAGGGGGCCTCGGCAGTTACGAAGACAAAACGTTCGAAGCCCGGCGAATCGTCGAGCTCGTAGGCGTGGGGCAGGGCGCGCTCGCCGTCGCGCAGAAGCTGCGCGGCGGGCCCTGGCGCCTCGGGCAAGTGGAAGGTGATATGACTGCGCGAGTCGGTAGAAGCAATGATGCCGAAGCTTCTGCCGGCCGCGATGTAGCGGATCTGAAGTGTGTCGCTGCGGTGGACAATCGCGTATCCATGCAGCTGCTCCGAACCCGCGGTCGTCTTTCGGTAGACCAGCAACTCGGGCTTTACGTCGCCCTTGGTCCTTTCTTCATCCGCATGTTCGGCCGGTCGGGTGGCGACTCTGCCGCGATGGTCGCGGACCGCCCACAGCATGGCAAGTCCCGCCAGGCACGCCGTCGCCATGGACAGCGCCCACAGCGGTCGCATGCGCTGGGCGGACGATCGTCGCAGCCGCTCCGCGGCCGAGGGGCTTTGCGAAAGTACCAGTCGACGCTTTATTTCGGTCGCCACCGCTTGCGGTGTATGCGTCGCCAGAATGGCGTCGTTCGAGCCGTGGATCTCGACCAGGCGCTGCTCGTCGCCACTCTCGTGCAGACGCTTCATGAGCGCGTCCGCCTGGGCGCTCGGCAACTCGCCAGCGGCCAGCCGTTCCAGCAGCCAGTCGGGAATCTCGTGTACGGCTGACATCACATCACTCCTTCCGCGAGCGGCAGGCGTTCCTTGAGGGTCCGCAGCCGCTTACGCACGCCGGATACCGATAGTCCGACTTCGGTTGCCACTTCTTCTAAGGTCAGTCGATCCACGTAATGCAGGACCGCAATCAGCCGTGTCGACTCGGGCTGACCCGCGAAAAGCCGGTCGAGAATGCGGCTCGCCAGCGTACGGTTCTCTGCACCGGCAGGATTCGTGCCTGTGGCGGCGATGTGGAACATCATCTCGTCGTCGCGATCCTCGGGTTTGCGTCGCTCGCTGCGCAAACGGTTGAGGCAAACGTGTGTGGCCGTGGTCAGCAGAAGCCCGGCTGGCGAGCTGTCGTCCAGTGTGTCCTTCCGCCGCAGAATTTCGACAAAGACGTCGTGCATGGCATCCACCGCTTTAGCGTCGTCCCGCAGCAGCCGGCGGCACCGCCGAAGCACCATCGGTCCATGGGCCTTGTAGAAGGTTTCGATGTCCACCGCCATGCGGGCTCACTCCTAGCAGAACACCGCTGCCGAAAAGAAGTGTTACCCGTGTGTCGCCCTGGACGCGCGGCACACGGCAACTCGAAGGTCCGTTGGTAAGGCGGTTCTTCTAGGCGGCCTTGCCGAGCATCTGGTCGAGGATGTTGCTGATGAGCAACCGGCCGGATTCACACACCCGCCGTGCGCCTTCCTCCGCTTGCGCGAGGATCTGCGCGGGACCGTCGGGGCCAAGCGCGCTCCTGGCGAAGGCGGCGTCGTCTTGGGCCCAGCGGCGCACCAGCTCGGCGTCCGTCTCGACGTGAAATTGCAGTCCGAAGGCGTGCTGGCCGATGCGGAAAGCTTGGTTTGTGCAGAGGTCGCTCTTCGCCAAGTGAATGGCGCCGTGGGGCAGGTCGTAGGTGTCGCCGTGCCAGTGCAGCACCGGGAGCTTCGGCGGTAAACCCGCCAGAGTCGCCTCGCCCTCTCGGTTAAGTAATGTGACTTCGCCAAAGCCGACTTCGCGCTGCGGACGTAATTTTCCGTCGGCGCCGGGGCGCTGGTTCGGATACACGGGGCTGCCCGCAGCATGCGCGAGAAGCTGGGCTCCCAGGCAAATGCCGAGCACCGGCTGCTTGTTCGCCAGTGCCAAGCGGAGTAGCTCGGCTTCAGCGGCGAGAAATGGAAAGCGTGCGTCGCCGATATCGCCCACGCCCATCGAGCCGCCCATCACCACCAGCGCATCACCGGGGCCGAGGCTGCTCGGCACCGTCGCGCCCTCATCCAAGCGGAGGACGCCGACGTCAAGCCCGTGGGCGCGGCAAAGATCGGCGATGTATCCGGGACCTTCGCGGTCCATGTGCTGAAGAACAAGGACTCTCTTTCCGGCGATGCTCATGGCTTCTCTCCGATGACGCCGAGGTAGGGAAGGTTGCGGTAGCGCTGGTCGTGATCGAGCCCGTAGCCGACCACGAACACGTCGGGGATCTCGAAACCCACGAAATCGACGGGTACCTCGGTGCATCGTCGGGAGGGCTTGTTGAGAAGGGCGCAGACGTGGAGACTGGCGGGCCGTCGAGTCTGCAGCAGATCCAGGAGGTGCCTTATGGTGAGGCCGGTATCCACGATGTCCTCGACGATGAGCACGTGCTGGTCGGCGATGGGCATTCGGAGGTCGTGCGCAATTTCGACGACGCCCGAGCTCTGCGTGGCCGAGCCGTAGCTCCGCACGGCCAAGAAGTCGCAGCGGACTTCGCGCGGAATGGCACGCACCAGGTCGGCCATGAAGACGAAGGCGCCGCGGAGGATGCCGACGGCGTGAATGGGGCCAGGCGGTAGCGTCGCGCCGATTTCGCGCCCCAGCTCCGACACCCGTGCTGCGAGTTGGCTGGCGGAAAAGAGCGGCTTGAGCGGCACATTTATGGTTGGGCAGCTATGATCCGTAGGCATTACTCCTCAACATAGCGTGGAACTTGGCGGCCGGACGGTTGTCCATAGCGCAGGAGGCACCATGACAAACACTCACTACCGCGTCCGAATCCATTCCTGTTTGCCGGTTTGGTCGCCGATTCTTGCCCTGTGCCTAGTTTCTGCTTGCGCGACCAGCGGACAGAAGAACACCTCCGCCACGCCGTCCGGGCCCGACGTTGTCCGCCTCGACATGGAGCCCATCAAAATCGAAGCGACCAGCGCTGCGGACGGCCTGCATATCGATGCGTACGACGCGCCCGAGCTTTTCGAGCACGCTGGCAAGGCGCTCTCTGACAAGCGGCTCGACGACGCGATCAAGCTTTACGGCAAGTTGCTAAAGAGTTTCCCGGAATCGACCTACGCACGCCCGTCTCTGTACAACCTCGGTCTTGCCCAGATCGATAAGAAGGACTGGGCCGATGCCGTCGATGCGTTCAAGACGCTGGTCGAAAAGTATCCCTCGCACGCGGACGCCAAGGATTCGCTTTTCCAACTTGGTGCGTGCTACGCCGAGCAAGAGAACTGGCCAGCTTCGGCCGAGGTGTTTGCGCGGGTACTCGATCGCAAGGACTTGACCGCGGACGACCGCATCGAGGCCATTGCTCGTCGAGGCTTTGCCCAGTTCAACTTGAATGACCTGGACGCGGCAGAAAAGACGTTCCGCGCGGCCATGACGTACAAGCAGAGTATCGAGAACGAAGAGCGCCTCGCTACCGACTTCTACTTGGCGTTCTCGCAGTACCATCTGGGGCAGGTCTTTCATCTGCGCTTCCGCAAGGTGGCGCTGCGCATGCCGGAGGCGCAGCTCGACCGCGACTTGGAGGAGAAGGCGCATCTGTTGCTCACTGCGCAGCGCGCCTACATCGACACCATCAAGTTCGGCAACCCGGCTTGGGCATCGGCCGCCGGCTTCCAGGTCGGCTCGCTTTACGAGGAGCTCTACGACGCTTTCGTCAACGTCCCGATTCCGTCCGAGCTGAATGGCGAGGCGCGCGGCGTCTACCAGGAAGAGCTGCAGAAGAAGATCCGCATCCTGCTCGAGAAGTCGCTCCGCTGGCAGCGCGAGAATCTCCTTATGATCGAGCGTCTGGGCGTGACGACAGATTGGGCTGCCAAGAGCAAGCTGGCCTACGCGAAGCTTCTCAAGATGCTCGACCCCAAGCTTCCCGATCCGGCGGGCGATGAGATGACGCCATCCCCTTCGGGGCCGTCGCAACCGCCGCCGGTACCGCAGGCGCCATTCCGCGGCGGCGCGCCTGACAAGGATTCCTCAAACGCCGACGACGACGCAATTCGTAGGCAGGTCCTTTGATCGTGCAACCGCGTGGGGAGCCGCCGAGCTTTGCTCGGCGCGGACCCATCGCGCGCGGCCGAGCGTAGCGAGGGGGGACAGGGAGGGCGGTAGGTGCCGCGGGTTTGGAAAGCCTCTCAGGGTCTCCATCACAATCCGGCTGCGAACGTAGTGGCGACCACGGGAATCCGGGCTTCGGCCCGGATTCTGCTTGACAGGCCGCCCATACCGACATATACGTTCGCGCCTCTGCGTGCGGGGGAGACAGTTGTACCCGCAGGTAGAGAACAACTAAATAGGCGAAATCACACGATATCTGATGAAAACCCGGCGCTGGAGTAGCTCAATGGCAGAGCAGCTGATTTGTAATCAGCAGGTTGCGGGTTC
>CAZTTW010000113.1:0-9299 GCA_964616265.1 uncultured Myxococcales bacterium
GGCCAGGGGAACGTGGTGTAGATGCTGACGATGTCCCCGCGCGGACCGTGGATGACCGTTTCGAGCAAATCCCTGCGCGCACCGTCGACCTGCGCCAGCGTGATAAAGGTGCGGCGCAAGTCGTGGCCGCGCCGGCGCCGCAGGCCGAGCATGTCGAGGTCCGAATGAAGGTGCTTGATCGTCTCGGCCGCGTCTCGCGCGGTTGCGGTGCGCGTGGGCGTGCTGAAGTCGGTGAGCGTCGGCATTCTGCCGCAGGTGCGGCTCCCCTCCCGCCAGCTTCCACTCGGATAGAACCCGCGCGAGCGTCCCGCGCACAGGCACCCGCCTGGGAACTCCAGACCTCGTCTTGCCGAGGTTGATCGCGCCGAGCGGTTCTGCCTTTTCGTCGTAGCGCCTCCAAGTCAGCTCGGCCGATTCGCTGTGCCTGAGGCCAGCTAGGGCTCGAGGCGCGTACAGCACGCGACGATCTTCCGGAATCCGAAATGAGGCGCTCGATCTCTTCCCTTATGTAGATCGCCGGCGAACGCCACTCCGTACGAAAAAGCAGTGCCGTCACTTGGTAGATGTGCTGAATCGCTCTCGGCGCCAGAGATGATCGGCGTGCCAGGTGGCCAGCACGTCAGACCTGTTCCATCGACATGAAAGGGCTTCTCAATCAATTCGAAGGAGGAGAACTGGCGATTGTCGCCCGTAGCAACTGGCCAGAATGTCGCTTCCGCATGAGGCACACCTTTTGCTCGCCAAAGTGTTGTGCCGATACGAGGCACGAGGAGTTGCGAGATGAAAAGAATCTTTGGTACCGAACTGATTTCCAGCCAGACAGCGAGATTGGCAGTGCTTTTCTGTTTCGTTGTCGCCCTTGCAAGCGTGGCCAGCGCCGAGGAAAGGCACTTTTCCTGGCAGAAGGATCCGGGCTCTATTGCTGGTCGCTGGTCTGTGACCTGCAAAGAAATGTCGGGAATGGTCGTCGAGTTTAGCGTGCATGGAAAAAGGGCCACGGGTCGGATCTCGGCTCTCGGCAACGGCGGATTTCGTAACTACTCGAATGGTGAAGAAATTATCCAGCTGGAGGCTGACGATTACGGTGACTGGGTCGGGAAGCTTCACATCCGAGGGGCAGACGCCAGCGCCCAGTGGCAAGATTCCATTCGCTTCGTGGCGAGCGCGCAGCAACTCAATGCAACCATGACCACTGACAACTGCTACAAGGAGATGCCCCGCACTGAATGACTTAGTACAGCTCCTCGCGAAGGATTGCCAGTTGCCGACGAAGGGCGAGGGGCTTCGATCAGGGCGGCCTTGGCTGGCTCATCCATGAAGGGCGATAGTCACGGTCAGACCGTTCATCAATCGTCGTCACTGTCGGAAAGATGGTGGCGCGGATGACGACCTGGCGAAGGACAGGTGGCGAAATCCGGCTGCGCAGACGATCTTCGCGTCTGGCAGGGCATGGTGCACGTCTTCACACTCGAACGGAGAAACCCCATGACGCGTATACTGTTCGTCGGCCAGAAGCCTGAAACAGTCGACTTCTCGGACCCATCCTTGCCGCCGGGCTTCAGCGCCGAAAAGATCAATGCCGGGATTGCGCTAGGAGTCTCGAAGATCGAGGATCGGGAGGACGGCGTTGGAAGCAGCGCAAATCAGTGCTTCTTCGAAACGAGCCAGGCAAAGTCACGCCCCGGTGACGTGCGGGTTGCAAACGCCGACAGCTCGCGAGACAGGAAGCGGGCTTTGTCTGGCACGCGCCTTGAAGGATGCCTCTCAATCCCTTCACTAGGTAAAGGAGAACCAACATGGACATCCAACCATCCTCTCAAACCGAGCGTCAATCGGTCGACGCACTCAATACGTTACTGCGCGGCGAACTTTCCGCCGTGGAGACATACGAGCAAGCCATTGAGCGGCTCGAAAAGAACTTCGAAGCCCGAACCGTGCTCGACGATTGTCTTCGCGCGCACGAGACGCGAGCGCAGCGCCTGCGCCAAGCCGTCGCTTCTCTTGGAGGCACGCCCAGCGACGGCTCCGGGCCCTGGGGGATGTTCGCCAAGCTAGTCGAGGGCTCCGCCAAAGTGTTTGGCGCCAAAGCGGCCATTGCTGCTCTGGAAGAAGGCGAAGATCACGGTATCAAGGAGTACCGATCGCAAATCGGCAAGCTCGACGCTACGACCCGTCGGACCGTTGTCGATGAGCTTCTTCCTGGTCAGCAGGAGACGCACGGCAAGTTGAGCGCGCTCAAGCACACGCTCTCGGCGTAACGACACCCGTAGGAGGGACGGCGCCGCGCGGGTGCTGATCAGGCAGAAGTGTGAAACTCCGATCGAGACTTATGCGTCCGTCTCTACGCTCCTCCGTCGATGCAGGCCTCACGGCTCAGGGATCGCTGCTCGAAAGCGTGCCACCAGTTCGTGAACGAAGCGCAATTTGATGACGACCTTCTCGCTCGGCGCAAACGGATAAGCGTCTTGCAGTCCCATCGCTCGATTGAGCCCGTTGATCGCCAGAGTGAGTGCGGGCCAACCTGCGAGTAATTGTTCGAAGGACTTTGCCACAAGGTCTGTAGACGCTGACAAGGTAGGCTTGTCCTTGACCTTCGCTGGCAGTCGCGGCCCGAGCGAAAGACCAAACGCAGCCGCGGTTTCCATGGTGTCCCACATATGAAGGTAGTGGGCCCAGGTTTCGGCCCAGTCCTCCCACGGATGCGCAGCCGCGTACGCGCTGACGTGATCATTTTCCCAACCAGCGTGCTCGCCCGGAATGTAGTGCGATTTCAACGCCCCAGCGTAAGCAACAGACTCGTCGCCGAACAAAGCGCGAAAGGCATTCAGCAACGCCTGGTCGTTGCGTACCAGCCGAAACCAATAGTAGTGACCACTCTCGTGGCGAAAGTGGCCGAGCAGAGTCCGGTAGGTCTCACCAAGACTCTGGCGGGCGCTCTCGCGAAAGGGATCATCCGCTTCGGCGATGTTGAGCGTGATGAGGCCGTCCTCGTGTCCGGTCAGTACCGGTGGGCCTCCGGGCGCTTGCTTGAGAAAAGCAAAGCCGATCCCCTCCTTGGCATTCTCGCTCTTGCTCGCAAGCGGCAGACGCCAGGAAAGCAGAGTGTACACAAGCCGACGCTTCGCCTGCTCGATCTTCAGCCAGGCCGTGCGCCCCTCTGGATCGGAGAGATCGGGAATCACCTCATTCAGGCGACACGCTCTGCAAAATGGGTTTTGGTCGGCGGCACTGACCAGCCAGTTACACGCTTCATGGTCCAACTTGTTCTTGCACAACCGGTGCAGACTTGGCGGCTCGGCGTCGAAAGCCACCATCGCTTCACGCTCGGGTGCGAAGGCGAGGCGAGCCTGACACGCAATGCAGCGATCGTTTTCGAAGTGGACCAAGTTCCCGCATTGGCAGGCGAACAGCTTCATGCATTTCCTCGGCGGCAAGGGTTGCAATCGGCGTGCCCTCGTTGTTCGGCGGGACCGACCCGCCGTACGGCGTTTTGCTACGACGCTTAGTGGCACCTGCGGACGGGCTTTGCGACCGACAACAAGAATTTGGGCGAGGTCGCAGACGACGACCGAGCCGACGGTTCCTGACGTCGCCTAGCCAGTACGACGGTTCCATCGCGGCACGGTGATCGAGATCCCGCCGATCTGCGGGATCTCTTCTGCTCAGCGATCTAGAGTCGGCGTGGTGTTGAACTCTGCTTGGTGTCTGCGGGTAATTGGGAAGAAAGCGACAAGATGTGGAACCGGGTGACGCTTCCGTCATCCTAGGCGCATGAGCACAATTCACTTCATTGGCGGCGAAAAGGGCGGAGTCGGCAAATCGGTCGTGGCGCGTTTGTGCGCGCAGTATCTCATCGATCGTGCGCTGCCATTCCTCGCACTTGATGCGGATGGTTCGCACGGAGCGCTCTTGCGACACTATGCGGACTACACCCGGCCAGTCGACCTCGAACGTTCGGAGAGCGTCGACGAGATTTTGACCCTCGCGACCGAGACCGAGCGTCGCGTACTGGTCGATCTGCCCTCGCAGAGCGACCGACCACTGTCAAAATGGATCACCGAGGCTGGCGTGCTCGATCTGGCGCGCGAGTCCAATGTGGGCGTCGTATTTTGGCATGTCATGGACGACGGCAAGGATTCGGTGCTGATGCTCGACCGACTGCTCGATCGTTATGGTGCCATGGCTCGAATTTGCATCGTGAAGAACTTGGGACGCGGGAAAGATTTCTCGTTCTTCGATAGTTCCGAGACTTGCGCCAAGGCGAGCAAGCTCGGGGCGGTGGTTATCGAGTTGCCGGAGCTGCAGCCCGCGGCGATGCAGAAGATGGATCGAAACGACGCCAGTTTCTGGGCCGCCGCCAACAATCCAGATTTTGCCAGCGGCTCCTTTACCCGCATGGACCGTCAGAGAATCAAGGTGTGGCTGCATTGCTCCTACGCGCAGCTCAGGTGGCTAGGCGAGGCATTCTAGCGGCGAGTGGCCAGAACATGACAGCAAGCCCCGGAGCCAGACCATTGGCTTGGCCGATACACCGTCGTGCCGACCACGGCCGAGAACAATTGCAGCGCCAAGAATGTGGTTTGTCATGGTCCCAAGTTATGATTTCCCCTCCGCTTAGAGCGCGTCCCTTCCTCGTTCGCCAGTGCGAATGCGAATTACTTCCTCCAGTGTGCTGACCATGATCTTTCCGTCACCGATTTCGCCGGTGCGAGCAGCAGCTACGATCGCGTCGATCACGGGGCTTACCAACTCGTCGTCCACGAAACATTGAATGCGTAACTTCGGCACGAAGTCGACGAGTTCTGCCGAGCCTCGATACACCTCGCTTTTGCCACCCGTGCGGCCAAATCCTTTCACCTCAGACACCGTCATTCCCTTCGCCCCAGCTGCGTAGACTCGTTCTTTGACGTCGTCGAGCTTGAACGGTTTGATAACGGCCTCGATCATCTTCATCCCTCGCTCCTTCCGGTCACGGGTGCCTCCACCGCTCCACACCCATCTTCCTTCCGAGGCCGGTCGCTGGTTCTTAGTCTAGTCATAGGCGAGCGGCGGCCTGCAGCTACCCGCGTTAGCTTCAACCTCCCTTCCTACTAGACAGATTCAATCATCACTCACGATCGGTTTCGATGCAGGATCAGGATCGTAAATTCGTGAAGTCGTTCCGGAATGATTTTGGAAACGTAGATGGACGCTGTCTCCGGCCAGCCCAACAGCTGCTATATCTGTCCCGGCGTGGAACCAGGAATTGCCATGTCGTTGCCCAACTACGGGTGCTTCGCCTAAATGTCGGACTATCGCCAAGCTATCGGAGCGCGCACGTATTGCTTCGCCGACCTTGCCACACTTCTGGCACGTGCCACCCCACGCAAGTCCGGCGACGAACTAGCTGGCGTGGCCGCCCAGAGCGACGAAGAGCGCGTCGCCGCACGGATGTGTCTTGCCGATGTGGCGTTGACCCGCTTCCTGGAAGAGCCCCTGATTCCTTACGAGCATGACGAGGTCACCCGGCTCATCTTCGATGAGCACGACAAGAGTGCTTTTGCACCAATCAGCGACCTGACCGTCGGTGGCCTGCGCGATTGGCTGCTTTCCTACGACACGGACAGCGACACGCTGGCGAGGATCGCACCGGGCATCACGCCCGAAATGGCTGCCGCTGTGACCAAGCTCATGCGCAATCAGGATCTCATCTTGGTCGCGAGCAAGTGCCGTGTCGTTTCGCGTTTTCGCAACACGCTGGGGCTCCCCGGCAGACTGGCCATACGACTGCAGCCCAACCATCCTGTCGATGATGTCCGTGGGATTGTGGCGTCCATTCTCGACGGCCTGCTCTACGGCGCGGGCGACGCAGTGATCGGTATCAACCCCGCCTCCGACAGCCCGCAAAACGTCGCCGATTTGCTCGGCGTGATCGATGAGCTCCGCCAGCGCTTCGATATTCCGACCCAGTCCTGTGTCCTGACCCATGTGACGAATACCTTGTCGGCCATCGCGCTTGGGGCGCCGGTGGATCTCGTCTTCCAGTCAATCGGCGGCACCGAAGCCACCAACCGTTCGTTCGGGGTCGACCTTGCGATGCTGGCAGAAGCTCGAAGCGCGGCGCTTTCGCTCCATCGCGGAACGATTGGCGACAATGTGATGTACTTCGAGACCGGGCAAGGCAGCAGCCTTTCAGCCGACGCCCATCACGGCATCGACCAGCAAACTTGCGAGGCACGCGCCTACGGCCTGGCCCGGCACTTCAAGCCCCTGCTCGTCAACACCGTGGTCGGTTTCATCGGTCCAGAGTATCTCTACGACGGCAAACAGATTACCCGCGCCGGGTTGGAAGACCACTTCTGTGGCAAGCTGCTTGGCCTGCCCATGGGTTGCGATGTTTGCTACACGAACCACGCCGAGGCCGATCAAGACGACATGGACAACCTGATGACCTTGCTGGCCGTGGCCGGTTGCAACTACTTCATGGGGGTGCCCGGCGCCGACGACATCATGCTCAACTACCAGAGCACGTCCTTTCACGATGCGCTCTACGTGCGCAGCTTGCTAGGGCTCTTGCCTGCACCCGAGTTTGCGGATTGGTTGGCTCGCATGCGCATCATGGCCGGCGTTCGATTACAAGACGTGGATGCCCGGCACGCACTTCTCGCCACCGACGGCAAGAACGGCCCATGAGCGTGCGCCCGACGATTACGGAAGACCCGTGGCACAGCTTGCGCGGGCTGACCAGTGCACGCATTGCCCAAGGCCGCAGCGGTGGCAGTCTACCAACGCTACCCATGTTGGAGTTCGAACTCGCGCGAGCAAGAGCACGCGACGCCGTTCATCTTTCCTTCGACGCTCAGGCCCTGGCCAAGGGAGCCCCGCACGACGTCCAGGTCATCCAGGTTCACAGCGCCGCGCCCACGCGGGACATCTACCTTCACCGCCCCGATCTCGGCCGCCGCCTCGATTCGCCCTCACGCGTTCGGCTGCAAGCACAATCCGGCGCTGTTCTACAGACTGACATCGGATTCGTCATTGCCGATGGACTCTCGGCGCTTGCAACCCATCGGCATGCACTGGCGGTCTTCAGCCTGGCGTACCGTGCGCTGCGAACGAGCGGCTGGCAGATCGCACCCATCGCCATCGCCGAACAAGCCCGGGTTGCCCTGGGCGACGAAATCGGTGAGCTGCTTGGCGCGAAACAGGTTGCCGTCCTCATCGGGGAACGCCCCGGTCTGTCCGCCGCAGATAGCCTCGGGATCTACTTGACGTACGGGCCACGCCCTGGCCGGAGCGACGCCGAACGCAACTGCATCTCCAACATCCATCCCGACGGCGGACTTGGCTATGCGCAGGCAGCGCACAAGCTCGTGTGGCTCATGCATGAAGCCCGGAAGCGACAACTAACGGGGGTCTTGCTCAAGGACGAAAGCGACAGATGCCCGACTCTGATCGGGAGCTAGGTTTTTGTGCTCGCAATCCGCGCGTCCAGGTCGATATACGTCGGACCAATCGATGGGCTGATTTGTTTGCCGACGGATTCGATCTCGCCCCTCAGGTCGCCCGGCAACGGCCCGCCGATTCGACCGTCGTTGGCCAACGGCTAAGCGTTCCTGGCGATGCTCAACGCCCGGCCTTCAGCGAAGCACGCGGACAGCTCTCGGTAACGACTCTCCATCGCGCCCCTCACCAGCGAATTTCTCGCAGCCCTGCCCGACGACAACCGCTCCGCGCGCGTTCGTGTAGCTGACCGATCCTGAGCGGTTGTCCGTTTGGCTGTCGACGACCAAGTCATTGGCACTAACCGCCAGCACTCACCCGCGTTGACTATTCACCGCCCCAGGAAATCCATCAACCACGTCATGGCGGGGCGCTTGGTACCGTCGCTCTGGATGAGCCCGGTGTTGGCCTGCCAGGTCGAACCAAAGACATAACCCCAGAGCGTGATGCCCTTGATATTGGGGTTTTGCCAGAACATCGTGAATTGATCCTGCATGACCCTGGCCTGCTCGGCGTCGTCGGCGATATTGAGGTCGTACTCAGTGATATAGACCGGCAGCCCGGTCTCGCTGGCGATCTTGTCGACGTTGGCCTTGAGCGTGGCCGACGAAACACCCACCGTGCCGTGCGCCTGGCAGCCAACACCGCCGATGGGCGCACCGGCCTTCTCGAGCACCTTGACGATGTCGATGGTGTGCTGAGCGTCCGACGCACTCTCGATATTGCTGAAGTCATTGAGAAGCAACAATGCCGTCGGGCAAGCAGCATGCGCCCATGTGAAGGCGTTGACGATCCAGTCCCAACCAGTGACGCCTGATCCGCCGATGGCGTTCATGTACGCTGGGGTCGTGTGCGGCGGCGGCTCGTTGACCACGTCGATGATCCTGGTGTTGGGATAGCGGGCACAGAAATCGGTCATCCACCGTTGCACGGTCGCCGGGCCATCATCGGCAGTCAGATCGGCCGTCCAACTTGGCTGCTGACTTCCCCAGATGAAATTGTGTTGCTTGAAGAGGATGCCGTGGTCGTTGCAGTACTGGTAGCTGGCGTCGAGCACACTCCAGTCGTACGTGCTGCGCGTCGCCTCGACCGAGCCCCACTTGCCCGCATTTTCGGGCGTGTATTGATTCCAGTAGCTCGCGAAATCCGGCCGAATCGCCCTGCGCGTATCGATGTTCCCCACGAATTTCGGCAGAGGCATCGGCGGAGCTCCGCCGTCGTCGGAGGCTCCGTCGATCGCTTCACCGTCGACAATTCCAGGCAGAGCGACGTCAGCCTCTGGGGCGGCGTCGCTTCCGAGCAAAAAGGAGCCGGTATCGTCCGAACAGGCGAAACTGCCGACGCTAACAAGGCTTGCGATGTTCACGATGCGAAGGAGCTGAATGCGCATGGCTAGCATCCTTCTCGTGCTTTTCCGGCAAGCCTGTCAAGCGGACCGAAGGCTCCGCTCCTGCCAACGGGAGAAACTCAGGGATCTCTTAGAACTGCGCGATGAACTTCCAGGCTATCGGCGGAATAAAGGCCTTCAAGCCGTCATCCCCGTTCGAGGTCCCGTCGTCCACGGCCGACGGAGTATGCCCGCCATCGAACCTGCACACCTTGACCGGATAGCCTTCCTTGCACCCGTCGAAGTCGTAGCAGACGTATTTCTTGCTGCCGCTCGTCACTTCCGGGATGGTTGCGGGAATCGTACAGCCATTGTCCTTAGCGTGTTGAATGACGCAGCCCTCCCCGCCGCTCGTGGCGTTGCCCCACGTACACGTACCATCGGTCATGCCGGTCGTACTCATATAGGCGATGGGCGTAGTCCCAGTGTT
>CAZTTW010000114.1:0-9284 GCA_964616265.1 uncultured Myxococcales bacterium
CAGATCCTCGGTGCGCTCTAGCACGCGCACGCCGAGGGCGTGATTCACCGCGATCTCAAGCCGGCCAACGTGATGCTGGTTGCCGATTCGCAGCGGCAAGAAACGGTGAAGATTCTCGACTTCGGCATCGCGAAGATGACGCAGGCTCAGAGCAGCGCAGAGCCGCTGACTCGCGGGCTCATGATCTTCGGAACGCCCGCGTATATGTCGCCCGAGCAGGCGACCGGTCAAGAGGTCGATATCCGCGCCGATCTCTATTCCTGCGGCATCATGCTTTTCGAGATGCTCGTCGGGCGGAAGCCTTTCGAGAACGACGACCTGGTGAAGCTTCTCAGCATGCAGATCACGCAGCCGCCGCCTCGTTTTGCCGACGTGGCCGCCGATCTGCGCGTGCCGCCCGCGCTCGAAGCCGCGGTCCTGCGCGCGCTGGAAAAAGATCGCGACAAGCGCTTCGTGAGTGCCGCCGAATTTCGCAAGGCATTGGAAGACGCGCACACCGATGCTGCCGAGCGAGGTGCGCGCTTTGCTGCCTCGTCGGTGCGCATGGGATTTTCTCTCGGCGCCAAGCTGTGGGCTCAGCGTCCGGTGGTCGAGCAGGCGCTAGGGCGGGCGTGGCAGGCGGTTCGCACCGTGAAGGGCAAGGCGGACGAGCATGTACAGCCCGTGCTCAAGCGTTTGCCGGAGCGCGCGCGGCCTTGGGCCATTCCTGGATTGGTGATATTACTTCTTCTGGTGCTCGTGTTTGCGCGTGGATCGGGGCACAAAGGTTCCGCGCCCAAGCTGGAGCCGCCCAAACCGAGGCCCGTCGCTGCCGAGCTGAAATCGCCCATCAAGCACATCGAAGACGCGATGGCCAAAGGGCAGATCACCGAGGCTCGCGTGCTCATCATGCAGCAGATTTCCGCGCATCCGAGCGAAGGTCGCGTTCGCTATCTGCTCGGCAATTTGTAATTCGCCGACAAGAATTCCGCGGCGGGACTGCAAGCGTACGAAGAAGCGCTCAGGCTCGATCCGGGTCTGCGCGGCGATGCCGCCTTGCTGGTCAACATTCGCAGCGAGCTCAACGATCGCAAGCTCGGCCTCGTCGCGCTGGAGATGCTCATCAAACAAGTCGGCAAGCCAGCGGTCGATATTCTGGCCGACCTCGCCTCCGACGACCGGCGCGCCGAATTTCGCATGGCCGCGCGGGAGGGCTGCGAGACGCTTGGCTGCAGCAAAAAGGTCGACTTGGTGAACAGCTATTCGCTGGATCTGTCGCAAGGACATTCCTGCGACGAAAAGCGGGCCGCCGTGCAGAAGCTGGGCGAGACCGGCGACGCGCGCGCGATTGAGCCCTTGCGCCGGGCGCGCTCGGAGCGACGCAGCTTCTTGGGCGGTATCCTCGGCAACACTGGGAATGGCTGCATTCTCAAAGATATCGATGCTGCCCTGACCGCGCTCGGTGCGCCCCCGCCTCCACCGGCACCGAGCAAACGCCGCCGACGCTAGCCCTGGGCTTGGCCGAGCGCCTTCTCGATGGCGCGGCGGACGCGTTTGCTGCCGGGCTTGGTCAACGACACGAAGTAGTCGACGACCTGTCCGTCTCGCCCCACCAGGTACTTGTAGAAGTTCCAGCGCGGCCGCGGGTGCTTGTCCGTAAGGAAACCAAACACCGGCGATTGGCCTTCGCCGTGGGTCTTCACTTTGGCGAAGAGCGGAAAGGTCACGCGAAACTTCAAATCGCAGAACGCTTGGATCTCTTCCGCATTGCCGGGTTCTTGCCCACCGAAATCGTTCGACGGAAAACCGAGCACGACAAGGCCGCGGTCCCGATATTCTTGCCAGATCTTTTCCAAGTCGGCGTACTGGGGCGTGAAGCCGCATTCAGAAGCCGTATTGGCCACCAGAACCACCTTGCCGGCGTAAGCCGACAGCGGCTGCGTTTTCCCGTCGAGCATTTCAGCGCTGAGATCGAAGAGCGACATGGTCGTTCATCAGATGCCGAGACTCACCGTTTGGGTGTCAGCCGAGTATTTATCCCACGAGCCGCGGCGGCGGCGTTTCCAGGTTCGGCTCCATAGCTGGCAGGGGCGGCTCTTTGCCCGTGCGCAAGACCGAGTGCTTGATGCCGTAGGTGAAGTAGATGACAAGGCCGATGGCCATCCACGCGAACAAGCGAATGATCGTGTGCGTGGTCGCCGTGTACATCAGCAAGCCCGAGGTGAGCGCGCCGCAAATGGGGACGACGTAGGTGCCGCCTGGCACGCGGAACGAACGAGGAATGTCCGGACGCTTGATACGCAGGATCATCACACCCAAGCTCACGAGCACGAACGCGAAGAGCGTGCCGATGCTCGTCAGCTCGCCCAAGATATCGATGGGCAGAACGCCTCCAGCGGCGGCGCAGACGCATCCGGTGAGGATGGTTGTAACGTGCGGAGTGCCGAAGCGAGGGTGAACTTTGGCGGCGACGGGGGGGAGCAGTCCGTCGCGCGCCATGGAAAAGAAGATGCGTGGCTGACCGAGCAGGAGCACCAGCATGACCGACGACAATCCGGCGATGGCGCCAATCTCGACGGCGGATTCCAGCAGATGCGATCCGGTGACGGCGATGCCAAGCGCGATAGGGTGGGGCACCGACAACTTGGTGTAGTGCACGACGCCCGTGAGAATCAGGGATACGGTGATGTAGAGCACCGTGCAGATAGCAAGCGATCCCAAAATGCCGATGGGCAAGTCGCGCTGCGGATTCTTCGTCTCCTGCGCGGCGGTCGAGACGGCGTCGAAGCCGATGTACGCGAAGAAGACCATGGTCGCGCCTTGCAGAATCCCCGAGATTCCGAATCGACCGAAGGTACCTTCGTTGGCTGGCACGAAGGGCACCCAGTTTTCGTGGCGGACGAAAGGTGCCGCTGCGACGATGAACATCAGCACGACCGCGACTTTGACGAGGACGATGATGCCGTTGAAACGGGCGGACTCTTTGATGCCAACCACCAGAATCGCCGTGACTGCGAGCACGATGAACATGGCGGGCAAATTGACGATGGCGCCAGTGCCTTGCAGATGCTGGTGCGCCTCGCTCCATACGAAAGGTGCCTGGGTCCACGTGCGTGGCAGCTCGTGTCCGGTCACGTTCTTGATGAATGCGCAGACGTAGCCGGACCAGCCGACGCTGACCGTGGCGGCACCCACCAGGTATTCCAGGATCAAATCCCAGCCGATGATCCACGCGACAAGCTCTCCCATGGTGGCGTACGCGTACGTGTACGCACTGCCGGCGATAGGAATCATGGATGCCATCTCGGCGTAGCAAAGCCCGGCGAAGGCCGAAGCAATGGCCGCGACGGTGAACGAAAGCGCGACCGCCGGCCCGGCGTTGGCCGCGGCAGCGCGGCCAGTGAGCACGAAAATGCCGGTGCCGATGATGCCGCCGACGCCGAGCAAAATCAGGTCGAACGCGGTTAGGGTGCGTTTGAACCCGTAGCCGTACTCCGCGTCCGAGCGAAGCTTGTCGACCGACTTTGTAGAAAAAAGACGGTTACCCATCGTTCCTCGCTGAGTGCAGCATCGCCACCGCACTATAGGCTGCGACGACGATGACCAGCCACAGAAGATAAACCAGGGAAAGCTGGCGAACGGCGTAGGCGGCCAACGGAACGCCTAGCACGCCGCCCACCGCCAGACCCAGCGCCGCCCGGGGTGCGTAGCTGCCACGGCCGATGAAGCGGATCCCGCTGGTCGGCATGATGAACGCGCACGAGCTCATCATGATGGGGAAGATGGCTTTGAGATCCATGCCGAGGAAGCCGAACAGAATCAGGCTGGGCGCATAGGCACCAATGCCCAGGTTCATAAAGGCTCCGAAGATGAAATTTCCGGCGATGCCGGCCACCAGCCTCCACCCCGAAAGCCCTAGCGTGGCGCCGCCGGCTGGCAACCAGTGCAGCGCTTTCACCAGCATCAGAGCTGCGGCGCCGAGCAGCGCCACGCCCATGCCGATCTGGATCTTTCGCTTGGGCCACGCTGCCACGACGCCGGCGCCGAGCCACGAGCCGAGAATCGACGCTCCGACTAGCGTCACCAAGGAGGCCATTTCGACCTTGATGATCGTGATGTAGATGACCGCTTGTGCCACCGTCGGCCACATGTGCCCGACCAGTAGCGTGCCCGGAATCAGCCGATCCGGGACCAGGCGGAACAGTTTGTAGATAGACGTGGTCGTTGCGTACGAGCCGATCCCCAGCGTGTCGAAGAAATTCGTGACGAAGCCGATGATGGTCTGCGAAAGCGACGGAATGCCCGGGTGCGTGGCCATGGCGTCGGCATCGCCCGACGTCGGCGCCCGGTACCTTTTCGCCATGTCGCGCGCCCACAAGATGGAAAAGACGGCGGCAAACAGCGCGAGTGCGCCCAGCAAGAGGGGCCGAAGACCAACCATCGGCGCATGGTACATCGGGTCTTTCAGGACTTTGCAAGTCTCGTACGTTGTGCCTCAAGTTAGACACCGGTTCCCGACGATGCTGTCTGTGCATTCGTTTGCCAAGCTAAGGGCGCACTGTGACAGACAAGATACGGGGCAACGTCGACGAGTTGGGTCCTTCGGGGCGGCAACTTGCCATTCTCGTCGTCGACGACGATCCAGAGTTCATGCGGGCCTGCGTGCGCGTTCTCCAGCTCTGGCGCTACTCGGTGACGTCGGCTACGTCCGGCAAGGAGGCGTTGCGGTTGGTGGGCGAAAGCGCTTTCGACGTCATCCTGACCGACATCAATCTGCCGGACTCGACCGGCCTCGACGTCTTGCGTGGAGTGCGCGGTGGGGACAAGGACGTGCCGGTCATCTTGATGACAGGCGGGCCGGAGCTTGAAACAGCGCGCCTGGCGGTCGAGTGGGGTGCCCACAGCTATCTCATCAAGCCGCTCGCCTTGCCACAGCTCAAGGAGGTTCTCGATCGGGCTATCCGCGGCTACCAGTCGATTCGCCGCCAGCGCCAAATCCTGGCAGTCAGCGAGCAGCTGGCACGCGAAACCGATGCGTTGCGCACGCAGTTCATGCGTTCGATGGAGGGCCTGTGGATGGCGTTTCAGCCCATCGTTTCGTGGTCCAAGCGCTCGGTCGTGGCGTACGAAGCGCTCTTGCGGACCACCGATCCGCAACTCAACCAGCCGGTCGACATTCTCAATGTCGCCGAGTCCCTTGGACAAGTCCACGCGCTTGGCCACCGGACCCGCGGGCGCATCGCCGAGATTTGGCGGAGCCACCCCGATCTGCCGGGCGTCTTCGTCAACTTGCACGTTCTCGACTTGCTCGACGAGGCGCTGTACTCGACCGACAGCCCGCTTCTGCCGTTCGCCTCGCGCATTCATTTCGAAATCACGGAACGCATGGCGCTCGAAAAGATTTCTGACACGCGCGACCGCATCGAACGTCTGCGCAAGCTCGGCTACAAGATTGCGGTGGATGACCTCGGCGAGGGCTATTCCGGTCTCAACAGTTTTGCAACGCTGGAGCCCGACGCCGTGAAACTGGACATGTCGCTCATCCGCGGCATCGAGCTATCGCCGACCAAACGGCGCATGGTGCACGCGCTGGCTTCGCTATGCCGCGAGCTTGGTACGCCGCTGGTTGCGGAAGGCGTCGAAACCAAGGCGGAATTGGACGTCCTCATCGCCGCCGGCGCGGACTGGTTCCAAGGCTACTTCTTTGCCCGCCCAGACTTTCCCTTTCCGGTACCTAATTTATGATTTGGATAGGCATGCTAGAGGATGCCCCATGCGTCTGACGCGCGCGGGGCGCTGCTCGGCTGCCGTGACATAGTTCACGAGCCGTCGCAAATCCGCTGGTATGTCGCGCAGAATCGCGCGTGTTTCGGGCGGTGAACTGACCCGTCCGACAGACGCGAATTGTGTTGCGCCCCACCTGCAGGAGACGTAAGAACAGGGCGCTTTCGAAGACCCCAAAGCAATTTACGGGAGGACCCAAGAAATGGCTCGCAAGACGGTCACTATCGACGGCAATGAAGCCGTTGCCTACATCGCGCACAAGACGAATGAAGTTTGTGCCATCTACCCCATCACGCCCTCGTCGAACATGGGTGAGTGGGCCGACGAATGGTCGGCGCAAGGTCGCACGAACATCTGGGGCACGGTCCCGGCCGTCTGCGAGATGCAGAGCGAAGGTGGAGCGTCCGCTGCCACGCACGGCGCGCTCCAGTCGGGGTCGTTGACCACGACGTTCACCGCCGCGCAGGGGCTCCTGCTCATGATCCCGACCATGTTCAAGGTCGCGGGCGAGCTGACCTCGACCGTGTGGCACGTTTCGGCCCGCACCGTCGCGACCCACGCGCTCTCCATCTTCGGCGATCACAGCGACGTCATGGGCGTCCGCCACACCGGCTTCGCCCTCATTGCCGCTGGCTCCGTGCAAGAGGCGATGGACATGGCGCTCATCTCCCAGGCGTCGACGCTCGCGACTCGCATACCGATGATCCACTTCTTCGACGGCGTCCGCACCTCGCACGAAGTACAAAAGATCGAGCAGCTCACCGACGACGACATCAAGGCCCTCATGACCGACGAGCTGGTGGCTGGCCACCGTGCTCGCGCCATGTCGCCCGATCGCCCGGTCCTGCGCGGCACTGCCCAGAACCCCGACGTGTTCTTCCAGGCGCGTGAGAGCTGCAACAAGTTCTACGACGCTGCGCCGGCCCTCATTCAGGCCCAAATGGACAAGTTCGCTAAGCAGGTCGGCCGAGCGTACCACCTGTTCGACTACGTCGGTCCGGCCGATGCCGACCGCGTCATCATTCTGATGGGCTCGGGCGCCGAAGTTGCGCACGAGACGGTCGACGCCCTCTCGAAGACCGGCGAGAAGGTCGGTATCGTCAAGGTCCGCCTGTTCCGCCCGTTCTCGATGGACAGCCTCATCGCGGCCCTGCCCAAGTCGGTCAAGGCCATCGCGGTTCTCGATCGCACGAAGGAGCCGGGCTCCGCTGGCGAGCCTTTGTACCAGGATGTGGTGACCGCAGTCGCCGAGGCCGCCTCGGCCGGCAAGTTGCCCTTCGCCATGCCGAAGCTGATCGGTGGTCGCTACGGACTTTCGTCTAAGGAGTTCACCTCGGCCCACGTCAAGGCCGTGTTCGACGAGCTCAAGAAGCCGGCGCCGAAGAACCACTTCACGGTGGGCATCAACGACGACGTCACTCACACCTCCATCGACGTGGACTACAGCTACTCCACCGAGCCCGATTCGGTGAAGCGCTGCCTGTTCTACGGACTCGGCTCGGATGGCACCGTCGGCGCCAACAAGAACTCGATCAAGATCATCGGCGAGGACCCCAAGTTCTTCGCTCAGGGTTACTTCGTGTACGACTCGAAGAAGGCCGGCGCGGTCACCGTGTCGCACCTTCGCTTCGGGCCGGACGTGATTCGTTCCAGCTACCTGGTGACGAAAGCCCAGTTCTTGGCCTGCCACAACTGGTCCTTCCTCGAGCGCTACGACATGCTCCAGTATCTTCAGCCGGGCGGCGTGTTCTTGCTGAACAGCGTGTACGGCCCTAGCGAGGTCTGGAATCAGCTACCCGTCGAGGTACAGAAGCAGATCATCGACAAGAAGGCGCGCTTCTACGTCATCGACGCCTACAAGGTGGCGAAGGAAACCGGCATGGGTGCGCGTATCAACACCATCATGCAGACCTGCTTCTTCAACATCTCGGGCGTGCTGCCCGCCGATGTGGCCATCGAAAAGATCAAGGCCGCCATCAAGAAGACGTACACGAAGAAGGGCGAGGAAGTCGTTCAGAAGAACTTCCGCGCCGTCGACCAGACCATCGCCAACCTGATGGAGGTCAAGGTCCCGGCCGTGGCGTCGAGCACGATCAAGATGCCACCCATCGTGGCCAAAGAAGCCCCGAAGTTCGTGCACGATGTGACGGCGGAGATCATCGCGGGCCGCGGCGACCAGCTGCCGGTCAGTGCTTTCCCAGTCGATGGCACGTTCCCGACGGGGACCGCGCAGTGGGAAAAGCGCAACATCGCGATGGAAATCCCGGTGTGGCACACCGAGCTCTGCATTCAGTGCAACAAGTGCACGCTGGTGTGTCCGCACGCCGCCATCCGCGCCAAGGTGGCCGATCCCAAGTTGCTGGCGAAGCGGCCGGCGACTTTCAAGGACATGAAGTACAAGGGCAAAGAGTTCGACGGACAGTCTTACATGATTCAAGTTGCCCCTGAAGACTGCACGGGTTGCACCCTGTGCGTGGAAGTCTGCCCGGGCAAGGACAAGAAGGATCCCACCAAGCGCGCTCTCATGATGGCGCCGCAGATGCCTCTGCGCGAGGCGGAGCGTGAAAATTACGCCTTCTTCCTCGATTTGCCCGAGGTGGATCGTCGTCTGGTCAAGGTCGAGACGGTCAAGGGCTCGCAGTTCCTGCAGCCGCTGTTCGAGTACTCGGGCGCCTGCTCGGGTTGTGGCGAAACGCCGTACTACAAGCTGCTCACGCAGCTTTTCGGTGACCGCGCCATCATCGCGAACGCGACCGGGTGCTCGTCGATCTACGGCGGTAACTTGCCGACCACACCGTTCACCAAGACCACGGCGGGCCTCGGCCCGACCTGGAACAACTCGCTCTTCGAGGACAACGCGGAGTTCGGTCTCGGCTATCGGCTGACCATCGACCAGCAGACCGAGTACGCCAAGGTGCTGCTCAAGAGGATCGCCGGTAAACTGTCGGGTGAGCTCGTCTCGGGCATTCTCGAGGCCGACCAGAAGGACGAGACGGGCATCATCGCTCAGCGCGAGCGAGTCGCCACGTTGAAGAAGGAGCTCGGCAAGCTCGGCACCGACGCTGATGCCAAGAACCTGCTGACGGTTGCCGACATGCTGGTCAAGAAGAGCGTGTGGATCGTCGGCGGCGACGGCTGGGCCTACGACATCGGCTACGGTGGTCTCGACCACGTGCTGGCCAGCGGGCGCAACGTCAACGTCCTGGTGCTCGACACCGAGGTCTACTCGAACACGGGCGGCCAGGCGTCGAAGTCGACGCCGCGCAGCGCGGTCGCGAAGTTCGCGGCCGGCGGCAAGCACACGGCGAAGAAGGATCTCGGCCTGATCGCGGCCGGCTACGGGAACGTCTACGTCGCCCAGGTTGCGATGGGCGCCGACAACCCGCAGACGGTGAAGGCGCTCGCCGAGGCGGAGGCCTACGACGGCCCCTCGCTCGTGATCGCCTACAGCCACTGCATCGCGCACGGGATCGAGATGGCCACCGCCATGCAGCACCAGAAGGACGCGACCGAGTCGGGCT
>CAZTTW010000115.1:0-9262 GCA_964616265.1 uncultured Myxococcales bacterium
CTTCGGCGTCCTCGGGCCCGCGCCCCATGAATCGCTTGACCGAGGCGATGGTGTCCGACGGCGCCGACGCGGCAAGGTCGCGCGCCTTCTGTCCTACGACGACGGAGCCATCCGTCCCGTAGTGAACCACGGACGGCAAGAGCGACAAATCACCGTCCCGCAGGCACACCGGCTGGCCGGACTTGACGACCGCGACCAAGGAATTCGTCGTGCCCAAATCGATGCCGACCGCGCGGCCTTTGCAGACTTGCTTGACCTGCGACTCGCCCGGCTCGGAAATGCCAAAAAGCGCCTCAACGGGCATCGCGACCGCCATTTCTGGCGTTGGCGGGGCCCGTGTCCTGGTCCCACAGCGCCCGCGCCTCGTCGAGGAAGCGGCGGTAGTAGCGGACAGTCACGAGCCGTGCGGCGATGGCGGACAAGCTCGGGCTGTCGGCCGCAAAGCCTCTGGCCACGTCGTCCATCACCACATTCAAGCGGCTGCGCACCGTCGCGATCAGCGCTTCCGCCTCGTGCACATCGCCTGCGGCGTGCGCTGCCGCCAGCGCCTCTCGCAGCTCGAGCACCTCCATCAGCAGCACCGGCGGCACGGGCAACGTCGCATGCTCTCCCCCCTTCTCACGCTTGCCGAGCCCCGCGGTTTCGCCGACGTCCACTCCTTGCAGCGAAAGCAAATACTCCGCCCGACGCACGGGATCCTTCAGCGTCTGCCACGCTTGGTTGATCTGCACTGAGCGCTCGAGCGATGCCCGCCGCGCCTGCGGGTCCGAACGCGCGAAGCGATCCGGGTGCAGGATTTTGGTCAGCTCCTTGTAACGCTTCTCCAGCTCCTCGCTATCGAGGTTAAACGCAGTCTGAATACCGAAAACACGAAAAAAGTCAGACGTCGGATCGACCGGCTGCACCGCCTGGCAGTGCACGCACAGCATGCCGTCGCCCGCCGCCTTTTGACAGGACCAACAGATAACTCTCACGACTAGAACTGAACGCTTTCGCCACAGCTACAGGTCGACTTCACGTTGGGATTTACCCACTTGAAGCCGCTCGCCATCATCGTGCTGGCGAAGTCCAACGTGGATCCGTCGAGAAACGTAAAGCTCTTGGGATCGATGAAGACGTTGACTTGGCCGTTCTCGAACGACAGCACACGGTCCTCCGGACGAGCGTCCAGGTCGGACCACTCGAACAGATAGGAAAAGCCCGTGCAGCCGCCGCCCCGAATGCCGACGCGCAATCCTTTGGCCGGCGTGCCACGCTTGGCTGAAGCTGACTTGATCGCCTGGATTGCCTTTTCGCTTACTTGAATTGCCATGGTCCGTTTCTCCCGCGCCTCGCTCAGGCCGCGTTTTCCGTCTTCTGATCTTGCTTCTTGCGATAGTCCGCGATGGCGCCCTTGATGGCATCCTCGGCCAACACCGAACAGTGAATCTTTACCGGGGGCAGGCTCAGCTCCTCGACGATTTGCGTGTTCTTCACCGCCATCGCCTGGTCGACGGTCATGCCCTTGATCCATTCGGTGGCGAGCGACGACGACGCGATGGCCGAGCCGCAACCGAAGGTCTTGAACTTCGCGTCTTCGATGACGCCGTCCTTGCCGACCTTGATCTGCAATTTCATGACGTCGCCACAGGCGGGCGCACCCACCAAGGCGGTTCCGACGTCTGGTGAGGAGGCGTCGAGCGCGCCGACATTGCGGGGATTTTCGTAATGATCGATGACCTTGTTGCTGTATGCCATGACGCTACTACCTAGTGCGCACCCCATTGGATGCTCTTGAGATCCACTCCGGATTGGGCCAATTCCCAAAGCGGGGACATATCGCGCAGTCGCTTCACCTTACCGGCGACCAAATCAATGACGTAATCGACCTCGGCCTCGGTGGTGAAGCGGCCGAGACCAAATCGAATCGACGTATGCGCCATTTCCTCGGGCACGCCGAGCGCGCGCAACACGTAGGACGGCTCGAGCGACGCCGACGTGCAGGCCGAGCCTGACGACACCGCCACATCCTTGAGCGCCATCATCATGGCCTCGCCCTCGACGAAGGCGAAGCTCATGTTCAGACTGCCGGGCAGACGATGTTCGAGCGATCCGTTGATGACGGTATTCGGAACGCGCGCCTCGATGCCCTTGCGCAAGCGCTCGCGCAAAGCCAGCACCCGACGGCCCTCCTCTTCCATTTCCAAGCGACACAGCTCGGCCGCTTTGGCGAAGCCGACGATGCCGGGAACGTTGAGCGTGCCCGACCGCATTCCGCGCTCGTGCCCGCCGCCATCGATGATGGGCGTGATGCGCACGCGCGGCTTGCGGCGAACGTAGAGTGCGCCGATGCCCTTCGGTCCATACATCTTGTGCGCCGACAGCGACACCAGGTCGGCGTGGCTGCGGTTCACATCGAAGGGAATCTTCCCGGCGCCCTGAACCGCGTCGATATGGAAAAAAGCGCCGCGCGCCTTCACCACAGCGCCGATCTCCTCGACGGGGTTCACGGTTCCGATCTCGTTGTTTGCCAGCATGATCGAGACCAGGATGGTCTTTTCGGTCATGGCGTTGGCCACGGCGTCGGGGCTCACGCGACCGTCCTTCTCGACGGGAAGGTAAGTCACGACGTAGCCCTCCTTCTCGAGCCGCTTGCACGAGTCGAGCACCGCCTTGTGCTCGGTCACGGCGGTGATGATATGACTGCCGCGATCCTTGTAAAACTCGGCCACACCTTTGATGGCCAGGTTGTCCGACTCGGTCGCGCCCGACGTCCAGACGATCTCCTTGCCGACGGCGCCGATGAGCTTGGCGACTTCCTCTCGAGCGCGCTCCACGGCTTCCTCGGCCTTCCAGCCAAAGACGTGCGAGCGGCTGGCGGCGTTGCCGAAGTCCTCGCGAAAGTAGGGCAGCATGGCGTCCAGCACCCGTTCGTCGACGGGCGTGGTCGCGTGGTAATCCATATAAATTGGCAGCTTCAGTGTCATGGGTTGGTGTGTTTGGCGATTCCGTCAACCAGCAAAGGCACCTCGCGGTCGGCGCCGTGATTCTCACAAGAACAGCACTCGCTTTGCCCTTGGTTGGGGCTGCACGAGCGGCAACGCTCCAGATAGGCGAGGCTCTCGGCGAGCTCGTCCGCCAGGTGGGACAAGCGCGTGATAGTTTCGCGCGTCTCCCGCAGCTTGTCGGTAAAAATCTCTCGCACCGTGGCCATGGCTTCAGGTGCCGTGGCGCTCTCTTCCCAGACCCGCAGAAAGGCTTTGATCTCGGTCAGCGAGAAGCCCATGTCCTGCAGCTTCTGAATCCACTCGATACGCTTGACGCCGTCGCCGGAATACATTCGGAATCCGCCCTTGGAGCGAACCGGCGGAGACAAAAGGCCAAGCTCTTCGTAAAGATGAATAGCGCGAACGGTCTTCCCTGTCCGACGCGACAGGTCGCCAACTTTGATGAGGGAAAGCCGGTCTGCTATTCGTTCGATCGCCATCTCTGACTCTTACGTGTACGTACGAGTTATAGAGACGGGCAGCCGATCCGTCAAGTCGAATCCGGGCTGGCACCCGAATTCGTAACGTTTTCAATGGCGTCTATCAAGTCTTTGCGATGGACGGGTTTCTCTAGAATGCGCCGTGGAGCTTCGGTCATCAGCATGGCCAGCTCGTCGGAGTCTCCGCCGGTCAGGAAGATAAAGCGCGGAGCGAGGAAAGGCCGAACTCGAGCAACTTCCCGATAAAGCTCGAGGCCGTTCATCTCAGGCATATTGATGTCGCACAGGATGGCGTCCGGAGGCTCGCGCTCGATGAGGCAGCGCATGCCGTCCCGCGGATCGCTGAACGTCAGAACGTCGTGGCGATCGGAGAGCATGCGGCGCAAGGGCAAGAGCATCGCCGTCTCGTCTTCGATGATGATGATGCTGAGCCGGCGCGTGGGCGGCAGCGCCAACTCGGGCGTTGGCGTGCGCACTTCGGGCGGCGGGACCGCCGCGGCGTCGGCGTTCCATCGATGAAGAGAAATCGACACCGCGGTGCCACGCCCGACTTGGCTTTCCAAAGTGATATTACCGCCCATCTTCTTGACCAAGTCGCGCGAAATCGAAAGGCCGAGGCCAGTGCCGCGACCGACGGGTTTCGTGGTGAAGAACGGGTCGAAAACCCGGCGCAGGTTCTCGCTGGGAATGCCACAGCCGTTGTCGATCACACGCAAAAGGATCTCGTCGCCGCGTAGCTCGACGAACACTTCGATTCGTCCTGTCTTCTCGGGCGTGCTGAAGCTGTGCGCGGCGTTGATAATCACGTTCAGGAGAACCTGCCGAAGCTGATCGTCGTTCGCACGCGCGACCGCGTCTTCACTGGAGTAAACCATGATCGTGGCACGCCCGCTGAATTCGCGTTCGACGAGGCCAACCACCGAGTGAACGACCGCATCCACGTCGACGGGTCCGAGCTCTTGCCGGCCGGGATGAGAAAAGATGCGCAGTTGTTGCACGAGCCGCGCAATGCGATCGAGCCCGCGGCGGCATTCGCCGAGCAGTCGCGCCAAATCGTCCAGGGTTCGCACACGCTCGTGGGTCTTTCCGGCACGTGCGGCTTCCAGCCACGACTCGGCCATTTCGAAGCTCGGTAAGATGAAGCCCAGCGGGTTGTTGATCTCGTGCGCGATGCCAGCGGTGAGCAGCCCGATGCTGGCCATCTTCTCCATTTGCACGAGCTGCTCTTGCGTTTGATTCAGACGCGCCATCGCCGCTTCCATCTCGGCGTGCTCCGCCGCAAGCCTTGCATTGGCCTGTTCCAGCTCGGCGGTTCGTTCGCCAATGCGATTCTCGAGGTCACCGTTGAGGCGGGCCAGCTCCTGCATCAGTCGGGCGTTTTCGTGCACCAGGCGAACGTGCTGAACCGCCCGAACGATGGCCAGCCGTAAAGGCTCGATGGCTTGATCCTTGACGACGTAGTCGAAGGCACCGTGATGAATCGCGCGCAAGACCTGGCTCGTGTGCGACACCGACGACAGCATGATCACCGGCGTGTCCACACCGCGCATCCGCAACGTCGTGAGCAGCTCGATACCGGACATCTCGGGCATGTTGATGTCGCTCACGATGACGTCGAAGCTCTGCTGTCCGAGCATCTCCAAGGCCGCCTGGCCGCCCGCGACGATGTGTACCTCGAAGCCCCAATCGCCGATCAAACCACCGACGAATTCGCGCACGAGCGCACTGTCGTCGACGAGCAATACCTGCCCGGTTGACGAAACAACGTCGCTACGCCCTAGCGGCGCCGAGGGTTCACCTGGCTGCGCCATGTCCTCTCCACAACGTCAGGACCTCGGGCGTGCTTGAAGACTGCCTGAAGTTTCCGATCGCCCCTGCCGATGGATGAAACACGACGTAGATGACTTACCTTCTGCCCAACGCCCAGCTCTTCGATACGCTCTCCGAGAGAGATCGCGCCGAGATCATCCATTTCATGCACGAACGGCGGTACGAGTCTGGTGATACCCTGTGCAGGCGCGGAGAGCACGGTAACACCATGATTGTGGTGCTGCAAGGTGCTCTCTCCGCAGTCATTCCCGACAAAGACGATTCCCAGCGCGTAATCGCTCGCTTGGGAAAAGACGGCGTTTTCGGCGAAATGTTCTGCATCGATCCGGCACCTCGTCCTGCCACGGTCGTGGCGACCGAAGCCACGACCGTGCTCGAGCTGGGCCGTGACGACCTCACGAAGATGCGACAAGAAGCCCCCCGCACGGCTGCGGCGCTGGTCAATGCTGTCTTCCACAGTGTGTTGCGACGCCTTCGCGACGTAGAAAACCGCATCGAACGCGATCTGCGCGACGGCCTCCCTGAGAAAAACGATGGCCCACGAGCCGAGCAAGACAGCATTCCCGACCCGTGGGAGGCGTGCTTTGCTCGACTGCGAGGCTCGGCTTGAGTGAGCCCGATAGCGAGCCCAACGCGGATTGCTTGCGCGGCCCCGAAGGGCTCGCTCTGCTGCAAGCGGGACAGCAACGTCTTGTTTCGGCCGGAACGGTGCTTTGCCACGAGGGTGAACGCCTCGACCGCTTCTTCGTTCTGACGAAGGGCACGGTCAACATCAGCCGAACCGTGGCGGAGAAGGCGCTCCCGCTCGTCACGCTCGGTCCCGGCAGCATCCTTGCGCTCATGGCCGCGCTCGACGGACAACCATGCGCGGTCACGATGCGCGCCCAGCAGGACTGTAACGTCGTCGAGCTGACGCGCGCTATCGTGTTCGCCATGCTCCAGCCGGGCAGTCCTTGGTCGACGAATCTCTCGCACGATCTTGCGCTGCTCACGATACGACGCCTGCGACGAGCCACGGACGATCTGGCCAGCACCCTTTTTCGAGCACTGCGACCGTCGGCCCAGGCAGGACGCCTGGACGTCCTCGACCTGGCGCGTATCCAAGCCAAGAACCACGCCTGGAAGTGCGTGTCGCTCGCGGCCTAACTCCAGCAGAGCGGCCTCTAGGAATTCACGCGTCTTCGTGCTAGCAACGGCTCGGCCTATTTTGTTCTTGAGGAGCCCGCACGCAATGGATTCACTGACCCAAACTGCCATCAACACCATCCGTCTACTGTCGGTCGACGCCGTTCAGAAGGCCAACGCTGGTCACCCCGGCCTGCCCATGGGCGCCGCTCCGATGACGTACGTGCTCTGGCAGAAGCACCTGCACCACAACCCCAAGAATCCCAAGTGGCCGAATCGCGACCGCTTCGTGCTCTCCGGCGGCCATGGCTCGATGCTGCTCTATTCGATGCTGCACCTGACGGGCTACGACCTGTCTCTCGACGAGCTGAAGGCATTTCGTCAGTACGGCTCGCGTACGCCGGGCCACCCAGAATCCTTTCTCACGCCCGGCGTGGAAGCGTCGACCGGCCCGCTTGGACAGGGCGCTACCAACGCGGTCGGGATGGCGATGGCTGAACGGTTCCTCGCCGGTCGGTACAACCGACCCGGCCACGAGATCGTCAATCACTTCACCTACGCCATGCTGGGCGATGGCGACATGATGGAGGGCATTACCCACGAGGCCGCATCGCTCGCCGGCCACCTGAAGCTGGGCAAGCTCGTCTGGCTTTACGACGACAACAAGATCTCGCTCGACGGTCCGACGTCGCTGCACTTTACCGAGGACGTGGGCAAGCGTTTCGAGGCCTACGGCTGGCACGTGCTGAAGGTCGCGCAGGGCGACAGCGACGTGGACGCCATCGACAAGGCGATCGCTGCGGCCAAGACCGATCCGCGCCCCTCGCTCATCATGGTGCGCACCACCATCGGCTTCGGATCGCCCCACAAAGCCGGCACGTGTGAAGCACACGGCGCCCCGCTGGGCGCAGACGAAGTGAAGGCGACCAAGGTCGCGCTGGGCTGGGATCCGGACAAGCAGTTCTACATTCCCGACGAGGCCAAGGCGCATTTCGCGGCAGCCGTCGATCGCGGCTCCCTCGCCGAGGCGGAATGGCAGAAGCGTTTCGACGCGTGGGCCGCCGCCAATCCGGCGCTCGCCAGCGAATGGAAGACAGCGCTGCGCGGGGAATTGCCCGCGGACTGGGACGCGGCGATTCCCACCTACGAGGTGAAGGACGAACCCGCCACGCGCGTCTCCGGTGGCAAGATCCTCGCTGCCATTGCCAGCAAGGTTCCGTGGTTCCTGGGCGGCGACGCCGACTTGTCGTGCTCGACCATGACCGCCCTGCCCGGCCAGGGCGACTTCTCGGGCGAAACCGGCCTCGGCCGCAACATTCACTACGGCGTCCGTGAACACGCCATGGGCGCCATCGCCAACGGCATCGCGTACCACGGTCAAATGCGCTCGTTCACCGCGACGTTCTTCGTGTTCTCCGACTACGAGCGACCTGCCGTGCGCCTCGCAGCGCTTAGCAAGCTGCCCGTGATTTTCGTGTTCACCCACGATTCCATCGGCGTCGGCGAAGACGGCCCGACCCACCAGCCCATCGAGCATTTGGCCGCCCTGCGCGCCATTCCGAACCTCTGGGTCATGCGCCCGGCGGACGGCAACGAGACCGCGGAAGCCTACCGCCTGGCCATGCAGCGCACCGACGGTCCAGTGGCTATGATTCTCAGCCGCCAGAAGGCACCGACCCTCGATCGTACGAAGGTGGCGCCCGCAACCGGCGTCGCCCGCGGCGCTTACGTGCTGTGCGAGACGGCGGGTGGCTCGCCCCAGGTCGTGCTGATCGCGACCGGCAGTGAAGTGACCCTCGCACTGGCCGCGCAGGAAAAGCTCGCCGCGAGCGGCGTTCGCGCCCGCGTCGTTTCCATGCCATCATGCGAGCTCTTCGCCGCACAAGTGGCCGACTACCGCGATTCGGTTCTGCCGCGCGGCCTGCCGCGCGTGTCCGTCGAAGCCGCATCCAGCTTCGGATGGCACCGCTGGGTCGGCGACCGCGGCACGGTCATCGGCATCGACCGCTTCGGCGCCTCCGCTCCCGGCCCAACCCTCTTCAAGCAGTTTGGTTTTACTGCCGACCACGTCGCCCAAGCGGCACTCGACTTGATCAAGTCATGACCCGCCTGCTGTTCCAGACCGCCGGTTTGGTCATGTTGCTCGCCTGCTTTGCCGGTTCGGCCAAGGCAGCGCAAGCAACGGACGCCCCGCCCACGGTTTTCGACGGAGCCTACGAAGGTCTTCTGGTCGGCGGCATGGCGGGAGTGGCGACCGGCTACCTCTTTGCTCGGCAGGGCGGCTGGAACAGCTCGAGCGATTGGAAACCGCTGGTCTACGGCGCGGGCATCGGCGCCCTCGGCGGCGCGGCCATCGGCCTGACCCTCGGAATCGTGGACATGTCCCAGCGCAAGCCGGGGCGCAATGGCTACGTCATGCGCGACGGTCTCTACGGCGCGGGGCTTGGCGCGGTCTTGGGCGGCATCGCCGGCGGTCTCGCCGCCATCTCGTCGAAGAAAGGCGAGCACGTCCTGCTCGGTGCCTCGATCGGAGTTCTGTCCGGTACCTGCCTCGGCATGGGCGTCGGCTTCGTCGAGGGCTATCGCAAGTACTCCGCGCAGATCTCCGCCGTCGAGCAAGCCAACGGCACCGTCGCATTCCTGCCTGCCGTAGCAGGCAGGTTCTAGCCTGGGAACTACAGCACTTTTCGATTGTATTCGGCGAACTTGCCGGTGCTCGCGTCGTGGGCGTACGTGGTAACGGTAATCGCGGCGGCGTCGATGTCGAAGATGTGGTAGCGCGAACGACGGTCGGGCGAGCTGTCGTAGGAAGCCGAGCCCGCGCTGACCACGGGAATGCGC
>CAZTTW010000116.1:0-9173 GCA_964616265.1 uncultured Myxococcales bacterium
GGCAGCGCGAGTGGCGGCTCCGGGGGGCGGACCTCGAACGGCGGCTCCGGCGGCACCTCGAGCGGGGGCGCAGCAGGCGGGTCGAGCGGTGGCGCTGGCGGCGAAACGACCAGCGCTGGTGCAGGTGGCAATACGCCCGGAAGCGGAGGCGCAGCCGGTGCCAGCGGTGCGAGCGGCGCCGCAGCGGGTGGAAACACGAGCGCTGGCGGCACGCCGGCGGGTGGCGCGACCGGCGCAGGTGGAGCGTCCGCGGCAGGCGGCACCACGACGGCGTCGACCGTCCTCGTGACGTCCGCGTCGGGCGCCTATTGGAAGGCCGGCACGTGGACCGAGACTTCGAGCGGAACCGCTACCGTCACGGTCAACGACGGCTCTGCCGCGCAGAAGTGGGAAGGCTTCGGCGGCGCCTTCAACGAGATGGGGTGGAACGTCCTCTCCTCTTCGGACATGCAGACTCAAGCCGTCCAGCTGCTCTTCAGCGCCACCGACGGTGCCAACTTCGCGTGGGGCCGCATCCCGATGGGCTCCAGCGACTACGGCATGAGCCGCTACACCCTCGACGACACGGGAGACGACGTCACTCCCAACAGCGACCAGTCCAACCGCCCTGCCGCGGACACGTCGCTCGCCAAATTCTCCCTCGATCGGGACGGCCAGAAACTGATCCCCTACATCAAAGCCGCGCAAGCGGTGAAGTCCGACATCCGCTTCTGGTCCAGCCCGTGGACGCCTCCAACATGGATGAAGACGGGATACAACAAAAACCAGGCTGGCAGTCTCTCCGGCTGGAAGGCGTCGTACTACGACGGCGGCAGCATGAGCAGCGACGCTGCGACGCTGACAGCGTACGCGCAGTACTACACGAAGTTCGTTCAAGGGTACAAGGATCAGGGCATCAACATCGAGATCGTGTCTCCGCAAAACGAGCCTGGTTATGAGCAGAACTACCCGTCGTGTCTGTGGGACAAGGCCACCTACGTGAGCTGGGTCAAGGCGCTCGGCCAGGCGATGAGCGCCATCAACGTCAAAGTCATGCTCGGTACGCTGTCGAACAATGGCGACACTGTTGAAGGCGTCAAGAGGACGGATCTCGACATCGCGACGGCAGTGCTAGCCGATTCCACCGCGAAGGGTCTCGTGACCGTCGTCGGGGCGCAGTGGGGCATCCTCGACGCCGTGAATGGCGGCCAGACGTTTGGCGATTTGCCCATCTGGGCCACCGAGCACAAGTGCGGCAACTATCCGTGGAATCCGTCCGGCTTTCCCGCCTACAACAAGACTCAGGCGCCCAACGATCAGGCGTATGGCGTCGAGAGCTGGGGCTACATCCGCGATGCCATCAAGAAAGGCAAGGTGACGGCCTACAATGCCTGGAACATGGTGCTGGACAAGACCGGCCTCGGCATCGACACGTCTCGCGACTGGAAACAGGATGCCCTCTTGGTCGCGGATTCGGGGAAGGTCAATCCAACCCCGGCCTACTACGTGTTCCGCCACTTCTCGCAGTACGTGACTCCCGGCGCGACGGTGGTCGGCACGACTGGCGGAGACGCTGTCGCGTTCAAGAACCCGGACGGCAGCATCGTGGCCGTCATGTACAACAGTGGCGCCGAGAACAAGAGCTTCATCGTCGCCATTGGCAGCAAGAAGCTGCAGTTCGATATGCCGGGCAGCGGTTGGGCGACTGTGAAGTACTCGCCGTAACCATTTCCCGGATTGCGTGACTGTGCCGCCCAGCCCAACAAGCTGGGCGGTTTGCTTTTGGGGATAAGGCGACTGGGACCGACCGACCAGCCTAGACAATCCGCTCGCCACCGACATACAATTCACACACAGCTCCACGTCGACCTATGGCGACACCGGCGCGGGCGTCGCGTTCAGCCTAGAGGCGACCGCCGCGACCACGGTCTGCTTCAGCAACGTCTCGCTCGTTCGCCACTAGCCCTGTTCTCACAAGGGCTCGTTCGCAAGTTGTTGACCTTCTTTTTCGGGTTAGTGCAACTGTGCACCGAGATGTCCACGCGGATGGTCAGCGACAAGCAGAAGGCAAGGAATTCAGCCGGCACGCTCGTGCTGGCTGGACTGCTAAGTGGAGCCTTGGGTGCTTGCACCCAATCGACAGGCACGGGAACACCGTCCGGCCAAGGTGGGGCGATCGGCTCCTCGGGTGGCTCGGACGCGTCGGCTGCCACGGGAGGCGGACGCAGCTCAGGCGGAGACCACGGCACGGTAAGCACGGGCGGTGATGCAGGCTCCGGCCAAAGCAGCGGCGGACAGCAAGGCTCGAGCGGAGTGATGAGTGGTGGTGGCACCAACGGCGGAGGATCTTACGGTGGAACAATCGGCTCGGGCGGCGCCAACGCCGGCAGCAGTGTTGGAGACGCAGCTGCGGCCGCCGGTGGCGGCGCCGGTGGCGGTGGCTTGACCGGCGCTGCCGGCGTTGCGCGCTCGGGAGGCAGCGGCGGCAATGGCGGCGTGACTGGCGGCGTGACCGGAGGCGTGACCGGAGGATCGAGTGTCGGCGAAGCCACCTTCATCCCCGATCCCGGCTGGGCATGCGGCATGGCGGACGGCATCGTTCCACCAACGCAGGGCACGCTCGCCTTCAGCATCACCTTGCAAATCGGTGCGACCCACGACGTCGGCAACACCCCGTACGGCCATCGACGCTTGCTCGACGTCAAGGGCGGCACGATCACCGGCGATCGCATCAAGGGATCGGTCGTGACAGGTGGCCTCGAATACGAGCTCACGCTTTCCAATGGGGTCCTCGAATTTCAAGGGATCAACATTCTGAAAACCAGTGACAACGCGCTCATCTACGTACGCAGCTGTGGCGTCGCTCCCGATGGAAGCTCCGCACCTCGGGTGATTCCCGATTTCGAGGCGACGACGACCGGCAGCTACGCTTGGCTCAACACGGGCAAATTCGTCGCGACGCGCGCGGCGGATACCGCCGGCGGATCGCTCAAGCTCGACGTCTACGACGTTTCCAAAGTGACGGTAGCAGAGCCCCGCATCCAAATCACGAAGCCGGCGGGCGTGCCCAAGCAACCGTGGAATTGCAACACGACGACGGGAAGCAAGGGTGCGTCGGTGTTTACCGAAAACGTGACCTTGGGGACATCGCTGTCCATTGCCAACGCCAAGCGCGGCAGTCGCAACATCATCCCGATCACCGGCGGCACCACGACCGGTAAAGTGTCGGGAGCGATTTTGAATGGCGGCGCCGACTATCAGCTTTCGGGCTCGCTCGACGCTTGGTACACGCTGGCGCCGAGCAACGGCGAGCTCATCTTGGTTCGCAACTGCGGTCCGATGGGCAGCCTGATCCCGTGGTTCGAAGCCCGTACCGACGGCGACTACAACTTCCTCAATGCGAACACGTTCATCAGCTCGGATCCAGGCAGCGGCAGTGGCGGGGTGGGCATTACGTTCTACGAGAGACAGTAGGCCCCGTCGGTAGGCTGGCCGCCCAGCCTGCGAGCTAGCGGCGACTCGACGGTGTCAGACCAGGAAGTCGAACATCTGCACGCGCGCCAGATAACCTTCGAGGACGGCGGCGAACTCGTCGAGGAGCAGGTCGAGAACCAGCACGAGACGGTCTCCTTGAACGCGGAGAACGCGGCCCGAGACGGGAATTTCGGGGCCGGCGAGGACCAGCACGCCGGCGATTTCGCTGCCTTGCTCGGGCAGGGCTCCGGTGAAGCGAACGTTGATGTGCGTGCGCGAGATATCGACGACACTGGCCGGCCGGCCGTCGTCGAGGCGGAGCTGAGCGGCGAGGACCGGCGGCGGCTCGACCCGATAGTTGGCGCGGCGGTTCTGCTGGATCAGGCCTTCGAGTGCGTCGTGGACACGACGGGAAATCGGCGAGTCCGGGCTCTCGAGGATGAAGTCGCGCAAGCCCTTCATCGCCTTTTGGGTGACGATGATGTGCTCGCGCATTTCGGCGCCGCGCCGCTGATCGTGGGCGATCTTGTCGGCCGCCGAGGCCAGAAGACCGCGGTAGAAGGCGAGCCCGATGTCGGGGTTCCGCGAACAAAAGTCGTGCAGTCGCGCCGAATCGATGCGGCGAATAACCGCCCCGGGCCCGACGACCGCGCGGCAGTGGCGCAGGATGCCCGTCGTCGCGCCGAGCTCGCCGATGAGACAGGGCGGCTTGAGCAGGTAGACCTCCCGATCGTCCTGGCGAAGCGAGACCTCGCCCGCGAGAAGAATGTAGAAGGCGTCCGCCGCCTCGCCCTGGACGAAGAGAATCTCGTCCTCGTTCGCGCCGACCGGCTCGAACAGCTCGGCCAGTCGCTGGACCTCTTCATCGCTGAAGCTGCGAAAGAGAGGAATGCCGTGCAATTCGGCGGGACCAATTCCGTTCTTATCAGGCATGGGGACGCGAGCATACCACGTGGCTACGAAGCTGCCCGGAGCAGCCACCGCAAGCGCAAAGAGCCACGTCTTGCAGTGCGCGCCTTACTTTGACTTCTGCTCGGCCACCACGTGCACCGTCTGGGTGGGAAAGGCGAAAGACGAGCCGCAGCTTTCGACGACGGCCATGAATTGAAGCAGGACATCTTGTCGAATGGCCTGGAACTCGCCGTAGTCCGCGGTGAGAAACCACGCCATGACCTCGATGTTCAGCGACGAAGCGGCCAGCTCTTTGAACCGCACCGTGATCGAATCGGGAAAGATCTTCGGGTGCTCGCGCAGCACGCGCTCGAGGCCGGCCAGGATGGCGCGCATTTGCGCCGAGGTAGTGCCGTAGACAAGCCCGAGGTCGCACGCCAGACGGATGCGGTCGCGCGGCGCGAACGATTCCACGCGCATGTCCGCCAGCTTGCCGTTGGGCATGGCGATGACGGTGCGATCGAGAGTCCGGATGCGCGTCGAGCGAAGCCCGATGGCTTCGACGGTGCCGACGAAGTCCTCGATTTTCACGAAGTCGCCTTCGCGGAACGGCTGGTCGGCGCCGATGGAAAAGGCACCGAAGAGGTTTTCCAGGGTGCTGCGTGCGGCGAGCGCGACGGCAAGGCCGCCGATGCCGAGCCCCGCGACCAGACTGGTCACGGAATAGCCCAGCTCGGAAAGCAGAGCGACGACGATCGCGATGAGGACCGCGACCTTGGAAACGCGCCGGACAAGCGGAAGCAAGGCGCGCGAGCCGGAACGATTCCGCGCCCAGCTGGCGGTGCCGACGGCCTCCGCCGCCACGTCGACGCTTCGCCAGAGCATCCAGAAGAAGGCCAGCAAGAACAGGCCGTGCACCAAGCGCAGCACGAGGGTGTGCGTCTGCGGTGAAAGATCCAGCCACGGAACGCCGACCGAAACGATCGCCACACTCCACGCCAAGGCGAGCGGTCCACGCGCGTGTCCAATCAGGGCATCGTCCCAGGTCGCGCTGGTTCGCCGGGCCAGCCATCCGAGAACCGCTCGCGAGGCGCGACCGAGAATCATGCCGGCAAGGCACGCGACGGCGATCAGAACGGGCAACGCCGCCCATTGCAACCATGCAGGACCGGGAGCAGTGAACATGGGCGAATGCTAGGACCACGAAAGCGGAATGCAAGCACGAGCGACGGACTTCCTGCTTGACATCATAATATGCATTGCTATGTATATATACGCCTATGCAACTTGATATTTTCCAGACCTTGGCCGATCCGACTCGACGATACATCCTCGAAGCTCTGCGTGTAGGCGAGCAGCAGGTCAATGACATCGTCGATCGCGTCGACATCCACCAATCCGGCGTTTCTCGGCACCTTCGCATCCTTGAGGAGACTGGATTCGTGCGCGTGCGTCCCGACGGCACACGTCGCCTCTATTCCCTGCGAGCCGAGCCCTTCCGCGAAATCGATGCGTGGGTCAGCCGCTACCGCGCCCTTTGGGAGGCGCGTCTCGACCGCCTTGCGGAAGCAATCGAGCGACAGAGAAAGAACACTACACGAACGAAACGCGTGCATACCCGGGCCCGCCGCCCCCCGAAGGAGAACCCATGAAAAGGAAGACTGCCGACGTGAAGTCGGCGACACAGACACGAAGCATCCGACTCGAGCGAACCTATCGCGCGACCATCGACGAGGTCTGGGACATGTGGACCACCAAGAAAGGGATCGAATCTTGGTGGGGCCCCGATGGCTTTGCCGTCAAGGTTCGCAAGCTCGATCTCCGTCCCGGCGGCGTGCTGCTGTACGCGATGACGGCGGTCGATCCACCCCAGGTAGCCTTCATGAAGAAGGAAGGAATGCCAATCACGACGGAAACGAGCATCACGTTTACCGCGGTGGAGAAGCCGGTACGGCTGGCCTACGTGAATCACGCCGACTTCATTCCCGGCGTCGAGCCCTACGATGTCGCCACCGTTGTCGAGCTGTCGGAGGTGGCTGGAGGTGTGCGCCTGGTGTTGAGCTTCGATGCCATGCACGACGACGTCTGGACCGAGCGGCAGACGATGGGTTGGCAAAGCGAGCTCGACAAGCTGGGCCAGGCGATTGCGAGGCTGCGATGAACAAAACGACCAAGAGAAGCATCGTGGCGGTCGTCGTCGGGATGCTCGCCATCATCGTCGCCACGACCGCGGTCGACATTGCGCTGCACTTCGCGGGATTCTTTCCTCCGCTGGGCGTTCCACTCGACAACCGGCAAAGCCTGATGGCCCTTTCCTATCGCATCGTCATCAGCATTGCCGGCGCCTGGCTAACGGCCCGGCTGGCGCCGGCGCGGCCGATGAAACACGCGCTGATTCTGGGAGCCATCGGAACCGTGCTTGGAGCAATGGGCGCCGCAGCGACCGTCAACAAGGGACTCGGACCGGCATGGTATCCGCTTTCGCTTGCCGTATTGGCAGTGCCCCAGTGTTGGGCAGGAGGCCGGATCTTCCAAGCACGGCATTCCGTTTCCTAGGCGAGCCTGGGGCGAAGCCTTCCGGTAAGCGATTCGATCGGTCAGCGGAACCGCTCCGGTCGGTGGCGTCCCTTCGGCGCGTTTGTCGCGCGCGCAAGGTCACCGGCGAGACTCCACCAGGAGCCGTGAACTTCGCCCCCGCCTTCTCCATCGCGTCCGCCGTCGCATCACAGATGAGCCCAATCCCGCGCGGCGCCTTCGCGATTCTGCGAACCTCGTCCAGCCCCAAATTGCCCGCCTCCGGTGGAGGCGCAAACTCGTTTTCAATCGTCACCTTCACTGTCCCGTGTTGAATGTCAGTCATTCCAGTCCCTACCTTTCTATCTGACCCGTTAAGTCCGCAACCGCTCACTTCTCGCGGACAGGCAAAATCAACTGCAGGAATTGAGGGGAACGCAAGCGGTTTGGAAAGGTGAAGATGGCAGTATCGTCCACGGCTCAGAACGCATCAACGAAGCGCTCCCGCGCGGACGGAATCCCACTTACGAAGCGGACATCGCCAGCGCAACCGCAGACCGCCTCTCGCCAAGTGTTCGAAATTCAAGAACTCGCCCAAACCTGGCCCTTCGGGAAAATCGATTTTCTCTGCGGCGGTGATGTTATTCTGCGCGGGCTAGCAGGTCGACAGACAATGCTAGAAGGAGTCTTCTATGACGAAATTCCTGATGTTCATTTCGGTAGTATTCGCGTCGTGCGCAGGACGCGTCACCGGTAATTTGCGGATTGACGGTGAGCCCTTTGCAGCTTCGACATGCCGGGATGGTCTGTCGAGCGGTTTCCCCGGGGTAGAACTAGCTGATGATCGGGGACGGCGTCTTCGACTTGCACAGAACCTCGAAGGTACGCTTGCAAGCGTGTATTTTCCGCCTGGCAGTGGGCTCGGCGAGAATCTGGGCGCTTGCGGCGGAACGCTCGAAATGCATCGTGGCGGGCGACTTCCGCTATATGGGAATGCAAGGCTCGCCTGTAGGTCCGAAAGGCATCAGCTGAGTGGCTGGGCATCGTTCGAAAACTGTAATTGAGCAACCGGGAACATAGGTGACAGAAAACCGGGAACATAGGTAACACTTCGGTACGGGTGAGTTTTCACTGAATTGTTATCCTCGGAGAATGAAGTCGCGCTCGTCCAAACGGGCGAGCAGGACGTTGCACAGGTAGATCGACCAGACACCGTCTCCCGTTTCTTCGAGGCCGATTAGGTTCTGTTTGAGGGCATTGGCGATGAACAGTAGCCGGTGCTTGAAACGGATCGTGCCGGCATTGGTCACTCGCTTGATGATGTAGTGGGCTGGGTACTCGTAGGGCGGAATCGTGCCATCGTAGGAGCGATTCGAGGCCTCGTAGCAGGACGCGGGCGTCTGTCCGTCGAGGGAGTCGTGTGGTCTCTCGTTGTTGAATTCATTTTGGAAGCGATTGAACTCGCGCTGCTGGCTCTGGACGTTCGCGCGTGGCGGGTGGGTGGCCTCGGCCTTCATGGTCTTGTGCATCCGCTCGTGCTTCCCATTCTGTTGTGGGCTCGCGGGCAGGATACGCTGGTGCTGGATGCCCAGGCGGATCCACCAGACGTTGAGCTGAGAGAGCCCGTGGATGCCCGTCGTGGCGAACGGGACACCGTTGTCGGTGCGGATCGCGCGGGGCAGGCCATATTCACGGAAGGCACGGTCGAAGACCGGAAACACGTTTACGACCTTCGTCGACAGCAACCCGTGACAGGTGAGTAGGTAGCGGGAGTGCAAGTCGGTCATCGTTAGTGGGTAGCAGTAGATGCCATCCCTGGTCTTGAAGTGACCCTTGAAGTCGGCACCCCAGATGTCGTTGGGAGCCGTGGTCACCGGCGGCACCACGCCAGGATGCAAGTGGGGGCGCCGGCGGCGGCGTTTCTTGACGAGTCCACGCCGTGCCAGCAAGTCGCCCGCTGTGCTCACCGCAGGCAAGACCATGGCAGGATAGCGTGGCTCCATCCACTGCAGGATCTTGCGAGGTCCCCATGTCGGATGCCGACGGCGAGCGTCGCAGATGGCGTAGGCCACCACTGGCTCGATACGGTGAGGACACGTCTTCGGCGCCCTGCTACGATCGTCGAGGCCGTGCCGCCCTTCCTCCTCGAAGCGCTCGATCCACTTGTACCCCGTCTTCCGGCTTATTCCGTAGCGCTCGCACAGCTCAGCCATGCAGAACAGCCCAAACCTCAGGTCCTTGATGAACTTTTTCTCTCTGCTCCACAGGTGATGTTTCCTTCCATGGCATGCACTAAAGTGTCACCCATGTTCCCG
>CAZTTW010000117.1:0-9143 GCA_964616265.1 uncultured Myxococcales bacterium
AAAAGGTTGATGTCTAGCTGTCCGATAAGCCCGGTCAAGGTGAAGGTTCTAGTCACGGGCTCGGCCGGTTTTGTCGGTCGAAATCTTTGCGTCGCTCTAGCCCGTACTGCGGGCGTCGAGCTTTGGCAATGCGATGTCGGTAGTCCGGCCGCTGCTCTCGAAGCGGGGCTGGCCAACGCCGACCTCATCTTTCACCTTGCCGGCGTTAACCGTCCCCAAACCACCGACGAATTCCAGACGGGCAACGCCGGACTAACCGAAGAAATCTGCCACAAGCTCCTCGCGCTCAGCCGCAAACCCAAGCTCGTCCTCTCCTCTTCCGTGCAAGCCGAGTACGACAATCCCTACGGGCTCAGCAAGCGCCAGGCCGAGGCGGCGCTTTGCGCCTACGCCGATCGTTCCGGTGCACCGGCAGTGGTCCACCGACTGAAGAACCTCTTCGGCAAATGGTGCCGCCCTAACTACAACTCGGTCACGGCAACCTTTTGCCACAACATCGCCAATGGCTTACCCATCCAAGTCTCGGATCCCCGCAACATCGTCGACCTGACCTACGTCGACGACGTCGTCTCTGCCTTTCTCACCGAGCTGACTGACTCTCCGCCAGGCTTTCGGATGGCCGAGCCTTTGCCGTCGCACCAGATCACCCTCGGCGACTTGGCCGCTCTCATCACTAGCTTCCGCGATCTGCGCCAGACCTTGCTGTTGCCCGATTTCTCGCACGCCTTCGTGCGCGCGCTCTACGCCACGTACCTTTCCTATCTCCCGACGAATGCCTTCGCCTACGGTCTGAACATCAAGACCGACAACCGGGGCAGCCTAGCCGAGTGGATCAAGCAACCCGGCATCGGACAGATTTTCATTTCTCACAGCAAGCCAGGCGTCATCCGCGGCAATCATTTTCACCACACCAAGGTGGAGAAGTTCCTGGTGGTTCAGGGAGAAGCCGTCGTTCGCTTCCGCCCAATCCAGGGCGAAGAGATCATCGAGTACCCCGTGAAAGGCGAGGACTACAAGGTCGTCGATATTCCGCCCGGCTACACCCATTGCATCGAGAACATCGGAGCGGGGGATCTGGTGACGCTGTTCTGGTCCAGCGAGGTCTTCGACCCGGCCCGCCCAGACACCATTTTCGACCCCGTCATCAAGCAAGGGAAACCAACATGAAGGTTGTCACCGTTGTCGGAACCCGGCCCGAGATCGTGCGTCTGGCGTGCGTGATGCCTGTCCTCGACCGCGCCGTAAAGCACGTCCTGGTGCACACCGGCCAGAATTACGATCACGAGCTGAACCAGATCTTCTTCGACGATCTCGGGCTTCGTCAGCCCGACCACGTGCTCGACACGGTCGGAAAGACTGCCTGCGAGACCATTGGCAACATCATCGCTAAAGTCGACTCCATCCTCGAGACGACCAAGCCGGATGCAATGCTGGTCCTCGGCGACACCAACAGTTGCCTTTCCGCCTATCCCGCCAAGCGTCGGAAGATACCGGTATTCCACATGGAGGCTGGCAACCGCTGCTTCGACCAGCGCGTTCCCGAAGAGATCAATCGCCGCATCATCGACCACATAGCCGACATCAACCTGCCCTACAGCACCATCTCGCGCGATTACCTCTTGCGCGAAGGCTTGCCGCCCGATCGGGTCATCAAGACCGGCAGCCCGATGTTCGAGGTCCTGCACCACTATCTGCCCAAGATCCGAGCGTCGAGCGTGCTCGAAAGGCTTGGTCTCAAGGCGCAGGATTATTTCGTGGTCAGCGCACACCGCGAGGAAAACATCGAGGATGCAAACCAGTTCGCGAAGCTGGTGGTGGTGCTGAACAACCTGGCCACCACCTTCGGTAAGAGGATTGTGGTCTCGACCCATCCACGCACGCGCAAGAAGATCGACAGCACCGGAGCCGAGCTGCACGGGAGCATCGAGCTGATGAAGCCGCTTGCTCTCACCGACTACGTCCACCTGCAGATGAACGCCCTGGCCGTCCTTTCCGACAGCGGAACCATCACCGAGGAGAGCTCGATCTTGAACTTCCCGGCGCTCAACATTCGCAACGCCCACGAGCGTCCGGAAGGTAGCGAAGAGGGTTCGGTCATGATGGTTGGCCTAGACTGGGACACCATCGCCGATGCCTTGCGGCTCCTTCAGAGCCAGTCCCGCGGTGAGCAGCGCTCCCTGCGTTTGGTCGAGGACTACAACGTCCCCAACGTCAGCGACAAAGTCGTGCGCATCATTCTCAGCTACACCGACTACGTGAATCGCACGGTCTGGCACAAGTCGTAAGTCGGAATGCGTATCCTTTTTCTCGTCGACTACTACCTGCCAGGGACAACCTCGTGTGCAAAGCTCAGCCACGATCTGGTCGTAGAGCTTGGCAAACAAGGCCACGAAGTTCTTCTTCTAACGACGGTCGATAGCGCGCCGGACCCCATGACGGTCGAACGGACAGGCGCGTTGACCGTGGCGCGAGTGCGTACAGGTTCGATCAAAGGCGCGCCCCTGCCCATGCGCGCCTTGCGCGAGATCGGCATTCCACACCTAAGCTGGTGGTGTGCGCGGCACCTGCTTCGCGAACGGCGTATCGATCTGGTCGTTTACTATTCGCCCTCGATTTTCTGGGGACCGCTCGTTCTCCGAGTGAAAGAGCTGTGGGGCTGTCCCTCGTACCTGATCCTGCGCGATATCTTTCCCAAATGGGCACGCGACTGCGGCGTTCTGCGCGACGGTCCCGCCTATCGATTCTTTCAGCGTGAGGCCATCCGCCAGTACGATCAGGCCGACACCATTGGCGTCGAGTCCGAGGGAAACGTCCGCTATTTCCAGACCGCGTTCCCCGACAAGCACTACAACGTCGAGGTCCTGAACAACTGGGCAACCCTCGACGAAGGAACCATCGAACCCGGGCACCTTCGAGAGCAGTTCGGGTGGCAGAACAAGGTCGTGTTCTTCTACGGCGGCAACATGGGCGTAGCCCAAGGGGTCGACACGATCCTCGATCTCCTTCGGGCCATGCGACCCCACAGTGGGGTTCGCTTCCTGCTGGTAGGACAGGGCCCGGAGATCCCTCGCATGGAGAAGGTCATCGCTGACGAGGGCTTGGACAACGTGAAGCTTCTGCCGGCCGTCGACCAACGTACCTATCTTTCAATGTTGTCCGAGGCGGACGTAGGCTTTCTCTCGCTCGCGCGTAACTTGCAAACCCACAACGTGCCTGGCAAAGCCCTTCCGTACATGTATTTTTCGCTCCCCATCCTGGCCAGTCTGAATCCCGGCAACGAGCTTACGTCTGTCGTCCACAGCTTCGAGGCCGGCTTTTGCGTCGATACCGGCAATGCGACTGCGTTATGCGAAGCCGCTTTGCACTTGGCCAACGATGCCGGTCTCCGCCAGCGCTTCGGCGCGAACGCACGTCGGCTGCTCGAGGCGCGCTTTTCAGCCGGAGCGGCGGCGAGGCAACTCGCAGAGACAGAAAGGAGAAAAGGCGGCGTATGACGGCGACACCCCTAAAGGTCATCGCGCGCATCAAGGGCGGCCTCGGAAACCAGCTCTTCTGTTATGCGGCAGCACGGCGCCTCGCGGTCGTGAACAACGCCGAGTTGGTGATCGACGACGTGACAGGATTCTCGCGCGATCGCCTGTACCGCAGGAACTATTCCCTGGACGTCTTCGACATTCCCGCGCGCAAAGCAACTCCCGCTGAACGCCTGGCGCCTTTTGAGCGTGCCCGGCGAGGAATCGCCAAGTTCATCGCGTCGCGGAAGCCTTTCGACAAGAGACGCTACATCGTCCAAGAGGGATACGACTTCGACGAGAGGCTTCTTCGTCTCAGATTGGACCATGAGGTATACCTGGACGGTCTTTGGCAGGGAGAAGGCTACTTCAAAGACATCGAGGAGACCCTTCGTCGTGATCTCACCTTCCAAGAGCCTACCGACGATGCGAACCGCGCGATGGCGCCGCGGATGCTGGGGCCTCGCGCCGTGTCCGTGCACGTCCGGTGGTTCGATGTCGAGCCAGCCCAGGGAGTGAACAACGTGGCGGCCCAATACTATAGGAACGCGATCGAGCGAATGGAGGCGATCGCCCCCAAGGGAGAGTACTTTGTCTTTTCAGATTTTCCCGAACGAGTCCGCGACGTGCTCGGGCTCCCGGAAGACCGCTACGTTGTCGTCTCGCACAACAAGGGCGATGCCAAGGCCTACGCGGACATGTGGCTGATGACCAAGTGTGCAAAGCACATCACGGCCAACAGTACCTTCAGTTGGTGGGGCGCTTGGCTATCGTCGGCCCCAAAGAAGGTAGTGATCTGCCCGGGTGTGCATTCGATTCAGGCCAACTGGAATTTCCGGGGCCTAGTGCCCGACGCATGGGTGAGGCTGTAGAGAAACGCGATGAAGGTTCTCATCTACGAGACTGGCCAGACCGGCGGAACGACGTATCCGCTGAAGGATGCGTTCGAGACACTGGGACATTCGGCGACCATCTTCGGCTGGGAGAAATACCTCTGCTCCAGTGCCCGACCTACGTTTGTTACACGTGTTCGCGATCGACTGATCTTTCCGGTCGTCGGAGCTCGGATAAACCTCGATCTGAGGAAGATCCTTCGGAACGAACACTACGATCTCATGTTGATTGTCCGCGGAGACCACGTGCACCCGGAGACCATTCGTCTTGCCAAAAACGGCGGTACGAAAGTCGTCACGTGGAGCTCCGACGATATCTTCAACCCACTGAACAACACGAAGTGCATCCTGGAGTCGTTTCCCCTCTATGACCGCATCTTTTCCCCGAGGGGACAACTGCGCGACGAGTACCTGGCAAAGGGTGCGCGTTCCTTCGAAGTCATCAACTGGTACTACCGACCCGGCCTCCTCTTGGAGAGGCCGACCTTCAAAGAACACAAATACGACTATAGCGTCGGCTTTATAGGCGCGTGGAGCCCAAGGCGGCAGAAGCTGCTTAGCGCGCTTGAAGGGCTTGACCTTCACATCTGGGGTTGGGGCTGGGACAAGAAGGCGCCAGACGACTTCTTTGCCAGGAGCAACTTCCACAGTGCCGTCAGCATGGCGGACATGATGAAGCTCTTCGCCAAGACGAAGGTCAATCTGAACATCCTCACCGAGGAAAACCGGGATACCACGAACTTCAGGAACTTCGAGATTCCGGCCGCGGGAGCATTCCAGCTTTCCGAACGCTCGAAGGAGGTCGTAGATCTATTCGCCGAAGGAACCGAAATCGCTTGTTTCGGGTCGGGCGAAGAGCTTCGCGCGGTCTGCGAGAGATACCTTCACGACGATGTAGCCCGTGAAGCAGTGGCTACTGCCGGCTACGACAGACTGATGAGTGGAAATCACAGCATCGTGGACAGGGCACGACAGATCGCCACATGGTATGGGATGGGCATCGATCATGTCACGTAAGCCGCAAAACGCTTCGGATGATCTCGATGTCGTCGTGAGCGTGTCGCATACGTCCGACGAGACTTACCTAGCTATGGTGTGGCAGGAGTTCTTCCTGTCTCGAGGTCGCGGACTGACCTTGGGTGCCCACTTTCCCTGGATCAGCGGAACAGACCCGTCCGGCGTTTTCGTCACGCTCGCAAGAGGAGGCAAAGTGGTCGGGGGGCTGGCGCTCATCGACCGATCCTCGGCGATGTCAAAAGAAGCGGGACGCGTAGCGGCTATTGGGCTCGTCGTCGTTCGACCGGACATGCGCGGGCGCGGGTACAGCGGTCTTCTACTGAAACGAGCTATCGATTTGGCAAAGGAGTCGAACTATGTCGGCCTTACCCTATGGACCAGCAAGCATGCGGTCTATTCTCCGTACGGATTCGAGCTTGCCGACGAGGCCGTCTTCGGTACGGTTCGAAATGCATCACCGGCAGCGGAAGAAACCAGCATCCTCGTGCGTTGTCGTCATGAAGACGATGACCGTTCCATCTATCCTGGCATTCCGCCCTTTGCGCGCGATATGGCGCGGATTCGGCATCGAACCTGCGCGCTCGTCGTGCTCAGCGATGGGAAAGACGACATGCTGGCCGAAACCGAGGGACCTCTTTCGGAAGTCGCCGACGCCCTCACTTCGCTGATGCCTCGACATTGGATGTTGAACTCTACTCGAGGAAGCCCTCTGCTGGGGGAGCTTGAGTCGCGCGGGCTGCAACTCGACATGCAAGCCTCCCATCTTCAAATGTGGATGTCGCTCGTCCCTGGCGTAGCAGCCTCAGACCTCGCTGCCAAGGGACACTTCAGTGTTCTGGATCGGATATGAGCGCGGCAGGTCGACAAACGAAGGAAGAATCGATGGTGCCATTGGTCAAAGTTCGTCTACCGCCCAAAGAAGTCCTCATGCCAGCGCTAGAGGATGTTCTGTATAGTGGAGTCATCGCTGAAGGCGAAGCAGTCTACAATTTCGAGAACACTTTCGCGCGTCACTTTGGATTGCCGAGAGTCTTGGGTATGAGTAGCGGGACTGCGGCCCTTCACGCGGCGCTGATCCTTGCCGGGGTCGGTCGGGGTGATGAGGTTATTTCCACGCCGATGACTGCGGAGCCGACCAATCTGGCGATTCTGCATGCGGGCGCGACGCCTTCATGGGCTGACGTGGATCCCCGCGACGGGACAATCGAGCCCAACTCCGTTGCTGAACGAATCACGTCGCGAACCAAGGCAATCATGGTGGTTCACTACGCGGGATATCCCGCGCGCATGGCTGCGATCATTGAAATTGCTCGAAAGGCCGGTATCCCGGTGATCGAGGATTGTGCCCACGCGCTAGGCGCCAGCTACGACTCGATGCCGGTGGGCACCGTCGGCGATTTTGGAGTCTTCTCTTTCCAAGCGATTAAGCACATGACAACCGTGGACGGCGGTGCGCTCACCATGAAAAAAGAGTCGTCGATATCCGCCGCCAAGCGATTTCGGTGGTTCGGTATGCTGAAGGGAGTGCCGAGATCCGAAGTCGACATTCATTCGATCGGGTACAAGTACAACATGCACAACGTCGCGGCGACTATCGGCTTGGCGCAACTTGACTCGATCGATCTTGCAGTGGCCCGCCACCGTGCGAATGGGCAATTCTATGATCGAGAATTTGCACACATGCCTGGATTCAGGCCGGCACAGTTCGACCCCCTCGCGAGACCGAGCTACTGGATATACACACTCCTGTGCGATGATGCTCAGGGGGCCGAACGACGTCTCTCGGAAATTGGCGTTGCCGCCTCCAAGCTTCACAAGCCGAACAACACCCATTCCATCTTCAAGCCGATCCTGAGAGCATTGCCAGGTCTCGAGAGTTTCTACTCGAGGCTCCTTCATATTCCATGCGGATGGTGGGTCGATGACGAAACCAGAGACGCCATCGTCGAGGCGCTGAGAAAGGGTTGAACATGCCGACAAGAGTCGTTCCACTCTTCAAGGTTCATCACGAGGCAGCTATGGAAGAAGCTGCTCTTGGGGTCCTGCGCTCCGGCGCCATTGCAGCAGGGCCCAAGGTTCAGCAATTCTCGAAAGCTTTCGGCGAACTCATCGGTCGTCCCGCGATCGTCACGACGAACGACATGTCGAATGCCATTCAGATAGCATTGCGACTCTCCTCTGTCGGTCCCGATGACGAGGTCATCACATCGCCATTCGCCTGCATGTCCACGAACGCCCCTATCGCCGCCGCCGGAGCGAAGCCGTGCTGGGCCGACGTGGAGCCTCAAACAGGCTCGCTCGACCCCTCTCGACTGGAGAATGCACTCACTCCGCGTTGCAAGGCTCTGATTCTCTATCACCTAGCCGGATACCCAGGCCATGTAGAGGAGATTCGCCATTTCTGCGAACGGAAGGGGCTTGTCCTCATCGAAGACTGCGATAACGCATTACTCGCAGAGGTTGGTGGACGGCAGGTCGGGACCTTTGGCCAATTTGCAATATTCTCTTTTTATCCCAACAGGCAGATCAACGCGAGCGAAGGGGGGGCCCTAAGTTGCGCCCGCATCGAAGATGCGGAGCGCGGAATCAGACTGCGACGGTACGGTATCGATCTCCCGAGATTCAGAACTGCTGAGGGTGAAATCGATCCCGACTGTGACATTTCAGAGATTGGGTGGGCAGCGACCTTCAACCATCTGTGCTCGGCGATGGGTCTTGCGCAAATCGGCGGGGTTGCGCAACGTGTGCAACGAGCGAGACAGAATGCTGCGAAGCTGGATGAGCTGTTGGCGAGCCTGCGCGAGTTGAAGCCGGTCAAACCGCTCCCCGGCACTAGGCCCAGTTATTGGGTCTATCTGGTCTGTACCGAACGGCGGGATGAGCTGCTGACCTTCTTGAAGAGTCGTGGTGTAGGCGCCTCGAAGTTGCACCAGCTGAACAACATCTACTCCGGCTTTGGCGTCAGGTCGCCCAGTTTGCCGGGCTGTGAAGCATTCATGCGGCAAGTCTTGGCTATTCCCTGCGGCTGGTGGGTCGAAGACGACGACCTCAAGTACATCGCCGAGACCATCGACAGGTTCTGGCGCGAGGCATGACCCCGTTAATCACAGTAGCGATACCGACGCGAAACAGGCAGCTCTGCGCAGCAACCCTCGTGCGTGCCGCCCTTGAGCTGATACCTGACTGCCAGGTGGTGGTGAATGATAACAGTGATGACGATTCCCTCGGTGCTCTTCTGGGAGACATGGTTTCCGACCCAAGGCTTTCCTATTGTTACCAACCCGACAATCTGAGCGTCGTAGAAAACTTCAACAATGCTCTCGCACGTTCGACAGGGGAATACATAACCTTTCTCGGAGACGACGACATGATCGGTCCCCGATTTCGTGAGTTTGTTCTCAAGGCCAAGGCCGCTGGAATCGATGCCCTGCTCTATCGGACCGACCGGCGACCGCTGCACTACTTCTGGCCCGGTGTGAGCTCTCCACGCTGGGGAGACATGGGCGGCAAGCTCTATTTTTCCCGGTACACCGGCCGCGGCCACGACCTCGACATCCAATGGGCGAGTCGAGACGCCATTGCCCATCTGGGCACTGGACCTCGGCGCATGCCCCGCATTTACCTAGGAGTCATCTCGCGCAAGCTCGTGGAGAGGGCGGAGGCGACCTTCGGTCCTCTCTTCGGAGGATTCAGTCCTGATGTCTACAGCAGCCACTTGCTC
>CAZTTW010000118.1:0-9132 GCA_964616265.1 uncultured Myxococcales bacterium
CAAGCGACAGGGATTCCCGATCCGAGGTTCGAACGTGCATGGCCCTTCCCCCTGGCTACCGATTCACGCACGGCAAGCGGACCTTCCCGAGCGCTACGAAGATCAATAGGACGACTGTCGCAGAAATTTACAACCAATTGAAGCTTTGTCGCAACAGAGAGACGCCGATGTGTAGGGTGATGCAGTTGATGTAACGCTTCTTGTGAGCAATGTGGTGTTTGAATGGACAGCACTCAATCCGTTCGACTCTGCGGCTAGTGTCCCCCTTAACGCGGGGCCCTGCGACCCGCCACCGCTATTGCGAACCAGCGCCGCAGACGGCGTGGGAGCAACACCCCAAGAGCAACAAGCGCCGGCATAGTAATATGACTTTGGCTTACCAAGCCGCCGAGCGAACAACCGCACCCGGAAGAACTGGCGCCGCCCGGCACACGAGAGCCGCCCGCGCTGGAGCTGCCACCGACGCCCGAGAACCCGCCAGAGCCGCTCATTCCACCGGCGGCCATCTCCCCACCCGATGCAACGACGCCACCGCCGCTTGCGGATCCGCCCACGACCACCGCCGTGTTTCCGCCAACAGCTCCCGTAGCACCGGTCGTATTTCCTCCGCTGGCCGCTCCGGCATTCCCGGCAGCACCCGTACCGCCATCTGTCGAAGCAACGCCGCCAGTTCCCGCGTTGCCGCCTGCTGCCGAGCCTCCGGCCGCCGAGCCACCAGCGCCACCCGTGGACAGCACGGCACCGTATTCATAGGCCCCGAGGTCGGGCGCGACGCCCACGAACGGCAACCCGACGTCCGCGCCTTTGTCGATGAGCGGGCTGCCGGCCTTTAGCTTCAGGAAGGTGCAAGCGGCCGGCATGCTGCCGTCGGCCTGGCGCGGGCCATCGCAACCGGTGGCGTCGGTGCTCGCGAAGTCGGAGCCGGCCTCGGCGAGGTTCAGGTCCCACGTGTTGTGGCCGCTGTCGACTCCGTCCATGTTCGAGTTCTTGTTCGGAAAGCCCACGTTGTTCCGCAGGATGTGGACTTTGCTTCCCGTCAAAACGATCGTCCCGGTGATATTACCGGAAGCGTCGAAGCTGCTGGCGAGCATGTTGTACTGCACGCCATTGTTGTAGGCCGTGTTGTTGTACCAGGTGTTGCCGCCCGACGAATGGTTGGCATAAAAGCCGGAGGCATTGTTCTTCCAGGCAACGTTGTTTTGGACAAGGTGGCGAATGCCGGTCTGGCTGCTGCCCATCTTGAAGCCGTTGCCGTTGCCGTCGCTGCCGTAGCCGTTTTCGAAGGCGAAGCTGTCCTCGACCGTGACCGGGACTTCTTGCGAAATCAAATCGTAACCGTCGTCCGAATCCATCCACGCGCGGCAGCCGCGGATGATCGTGCTTGGACCGGTCTTTTGGTAGTGCACGCCAAAGCCGTCGCCGTTCTGTCCGTCGCCCTGGCTGCCGGCCTTGTCGTAGTTGTCGTGCGAATCGCAATTGAGGAGCAGGTTTCCGCCGGTGCCCGTATCGATGAACAGGCCGGGCCCGAAACCATGGTGCAGCTTGAGCAGCTCGAAGGTGTTGTTGCTGGCGTTCTTGGTACGCAACAAGGAATACGAATGATCACCGCTGGCGCCCACTTTGGCGTTGCTGATTTCGAGGCCCCGAAGATGCATCCAGCTTCCGGTCACGAGAACCACGGGCACGTCGACCGCAGAATTGCTGGTGACGTATTTCGAGGCGTCGAGCACCGGCGTCTCGCCGGGATAAGCCCAAATCTTGGTGCGACCGGTGTCGGAGGTACCGCTCTTGGAAAGCACGAGCTGCGTCGTGATGGTGTACGTCCCGCCACGCACCCAGATGGTGTCGCCCGCCGCCGCAGCGCTGTTGGCCCTGGACAGCGTCGCGAACGGCGCAGCGAGAGTTCCGTCGGCAGTATCGCTGCCAGTGGGTGATACGTAGTATTCGGCGGCCCGAGCGACGGCCGGGCCAGCAATGGCGGCGACAGACGCTAATAGAAGAAGCACGGACCATTTTCGCGAAGTCTGCATGAGAACACCCAATTATGACGAGCTTCCGTCGAGCTTTCTTCGAAAATAGTCCGGACGCCGCCAACGCCAGAGCAGCATGAGCAAAACACCCAGCCCGAGCAGCACGGCAGTGGCGAGGAGAGCGACGGGCAGCCCCGCAATGCGCGGACCGGACTGCCGCCAAAGGTCGAAAGCCGATGCGACGAAGACCCACGCAAAAACGCCGCCGCCCAGGAGAGGCAGAAGGCCGGCAAGCAGAAATACTTTGGGGGACCCAAACAGCTCGCGCCCGTGCAAGAGCGGACACGCCACACTAGAAAGCCCGAGGTAAAAGGCGATGACCAGCCCGAGGGCGGAGATCGTCGAGGCAAGAACGTCGGGTCCCAGCGATGCTTGCGCCAAATACCAAACGACCGACGCGGCTCCGAACGCCCAGGTCGCTACGTGTGGGGTCTTTCGTTCGCCATGAACTGCGCCGAAGACTGCCGGCAAAGCGCCTGCCGAGGCCATGGAAAGGCAGGTGCGCGCCGTCGGTAAGATCGTCGTCTGCATGCACGCGGCTACGGAGATCAGCACCGCCAGCGCGACCAAGCGATCCCACGGCGCAGGAAGAACGTGCCGGGCAAGCGCGGCCAGGACGTCATCGGCGTGGCTGGCAAGAAAGGCCGAGCCGCGAAAGGACTGCGCCCCCACGGCAGCGACGACATAAATGAGCACCAGCATCGCCGTGCTGATCACGGCGGCGCGGCCCGGAACATGGCGCGCATTGCTACTCTCCTCGTTGACGGCGACCGCGGAGTCCCAGCCCCAGTAGATGAAGATCGCGACGAGGAAACCCTGGCCTAGCGCTGCTGGCTTGATGGCGAATGGATTGAGCCACGCCAGGGTCGGCGCGACGGATGCGCTGTCGCCGCTGTGGTAGGCCGACCACAAGGCGGCTGCCGAGAGCAAGAGCAGCGCAAACAGCTCGACGGACAGAAGCATCCATTGCAAACGCGCCGTGGTTTTGATACCGCGGTAACAGGACCACGTCATGACGAAGATCCATGTGATCCCCACCGCCATCACGGCGGGGCGGCTCGCAGCGGCCGCTTGCCAACCGAGGGCCTGAAACGAATAGGCGCCCGCAATTTGCGCCAGGCTGGCCATGACGAGCAAGTCCGCGACGAGAATGCCCCAGCCGCCCAGCCATCCCAGCGAAGGTCCCATCGCCCGCCGCACCCATTGAAACGTGGTACCACAGTCGGGCTCGCGTCGATTCATCGCCGCGTAGGCGACGGCGACGCAAAACATCGGCAGAAACGACAGCAACAGAACCGCCGGCGCCTGCAATCCGACCGGCCCAGCCACCAGACCGAGCGATGCCGCCAAGCTGTACGCCGGCGCCGTCGAGCCCACGCCAATGACGACGGTCGCCACCTGCCCGAGCGTGCCGGCGCGGAGACCTTTGCTGGCGGGTAATGGGCTGGGCGCAGTAAGCATGGGGCGAGATTGCGTTCGGTCAGTGTACTCGATGGGCAGAGGCGTAGGGCACAGGGCGGGTCACGAAAAGTCGTGCGAGATGTTGATGCCGGCCTCTTCAACGGGGATCGGGGACAGCTTTTCGGCTTTCACCGTGACAATACCTTCGTGATTTTGCACGACGCCTTCGATGATCAGCGATTCGGCGGTGACGATGACCCGGCGACTCTTTTCGAAGCGCTCGGCGGACACGAGAGCGTTCGCGAAACCAGTTTCGTCTTCGAGAGTGATGAACACCAAGCCTTTGGCCGTCGATGGCCGCTGGCGAACGATGACCAAGCCGGCGATGCGCGCGCGGCGACCATGGGGAGTGCGCAAGAGCTCGTCCGCAGAGACCACACCAAGCGCTTGGAGGCGCTTGCGCAGAAACGAGATCGGATGTGCGCCGGTGTACACGCCGGTGCCGTGAAAATCTGCCAAGACTTCTTCATTCGCTGTCATGTCGGGCAGCGGGCACGACGGAGTAGAAACACTCGCATGGTCATAAAGCTCGCCCGACTGTCCGAAGGCGGACACTTGCCATAGCGCTTGCCGCCGGGTCCCGCCGAGCGAAGCAAAAGCGCCGATTTCGGCCAGGCTGGTGCGTTCGGCGACGTTCAGGTCGACGCGACGACAGAGCTCGGCCAGCGACGAGAATGGCCGGGCCGCCATCATCTGCAGGGCGGTGCTCTTGCGCAGACCATGCACCACTTTGAGACCTAGGCGCACGCCCGTCTCCGCATCCGAATCGGCGACTTTTTCCAGCGTCGACGCCCACGCCGAACATGTCACGTCGACCGGCAACGTGCGCACGCCGTGGCGAGCGGCGTCCTGAATCAGAGTCGACGAATGATAAAAGCCCATGGGCTGGTTATTGAGAAGCGCGCACAAGAAGGCGGCCGGGTAATAGGCTTTCAAATACGCTGACGCATAGGCAATCAGCGCAAAAGACGCCGCATGCGATTCGGGAAAGCCATAAAGAGCGAACGACTGAATGCCTTTGACAATGTCTTCTTGGGCGGCGCGCGCGATTCCTTGGCGGGTCATACCGTCATACAAGTCGGACTCGATGGCCTTCATCCGTTCGGCCGAGCGCTTGAAGCCCATGGCGCGACGCAATTCTTCGGCTTGACCGCCGGAGAATCCCGCGGCGGTCATGGCCATGCGCAAAAGCTGCTCTTGAAAGAGCGGCACGCCCAGGGTTCGCCGCAAGATGGACTCCAAGCACGGATGCGAATACGTGACCGGCTGCTGTCCATTTCGCCTGGCCAAGTACGGGCTGACCATTTTGCCGACCACCGGCCCCGGCCGAATGATGGCCACCTCGACCACCAGGTCGTAAAAGCGTTCGGGTTTCATGCGCGGCAACGTCGCCATCTGCGCCCGTGATTCCACCTGAAACACGCCAACGGTGTCCGCGGCGCGCAGCATGGAATAGACTTTGGCATCGTCGGCCGGCAGCTTGGCGTAATCGATGTCCACGCGGTGGTAGTCGCGAATGAGCGTCGCCGAATCCTCCAGCACGGCCAGCATGCCAAGACCGAGCAGGTCCACTTTCACGATGCCGAGGTCGGCACAGTCGTCTTTGTCCCACTGAACCACCACGCGACCGGGCATGCTCGCCGGCTCCAGCGGAACGACGTCGTCGAGACGGCCCGCCGCAATCACCATGCCGCCGGAATGTTGCCCCAAGTGGCGCGGCAAATTGAGCAACGACGTGCTCAATGCCGCCAGCAAGCGCGTGCGCGGCTCGGCCGTCGGGAAACCTGCTTCTTCCAAGAAGGCGGACAAGGGCTTGCCGTCGTACAGAATGTAGCCAGGCAGAAGCTTGCTCATGCGGCCGAGTTGCTCTTCGGAAAAGCCGAGCGCGCGGCCACAGTCGCGCACCGCCATGCGCGGACGATAGGTAATCACGTTCGCGGTCATGGCGGCGCCGTGGCTGCCGTATTTGCGATACACGTGTTGAATCACTTCTTCGCGCTGGTCGCCCGACGGCAAATCGAGATCGATGTCGGGCATGCGGTCGGCAATGCTGCACGAGCTTTTCACGCGCTCTTCGGACAAGAAGCGTTCGAACAGTAATTCCATGCCCACGGCATCCACGGCCGTGATGCCGAGCGCGTAGCAAGTCGCGCTGTTGGCCGCCGAGCCGCGCCCCTGAATCATGATGCCGCGCTGGCGCGCGTACTGGACGATGTCCCAGACCACGAGGAAATAGCCGGCCAGATCCAATTTCCCGATGACGGTAAGCTCGTGGCGAAGCTGCGCGCGCACTTTCTCGGTCATGGGCTGGTAGCGCTCGGCCGCGCCCTTCCAGGTCATCGCTTCGAGGAAGCTCTGCTGGGTTTCTCCGCCCGGAACGGGATAGCTAGGAAACTGATAGCCGAGATCGGCCAGCGTGAACGTGCAGCGCTCGGCGATGTCACGGCTGGCTGCCACCGCCGCTGGCAAATCGCGAAACAAGGTCGCCATTTCCCTCGGCGATTTCAAGAAGCGCTCGCCATTGCATGACAAACGACGACCAATTTCGTCGACCGTCACGCCTTCGTGAATGCAGGTGAGCACGTCGTGGGTCGGCCGCGCGCTGGCCTTCGCGTAGCGAACGTCGTTGGTAGCCACCACGCGCAGGTCGCACGCAGCCGCTTGGTCCAGCACCGCGCGATTGCGCTCTTCTTCCTCGGCATTGAAATGGCGCTGCACTTCCAGAAAAACTCGATCGCGACCGAAGATGGCTGCCAAAGCTTCGGCATCCGCGCGCGGGCTCGCTCCCAAGAGCGCCAGCAAGCCCGCCGCATGCTCGTCGAGCATCGCCACCGTCGCGGCGCCCTCGCCTTTGCAGCGACCTTCTTTCATGCGCGTGATGAGGCGGCACAGATTGCGGTAACCGCGCACGTCTTCCACCAGCAGCAACACCGGCGCAGCGTCCAGCAGCGGAATCTCCGCCCCGACGATGGGCCGCAGCCCGGCCTTGCGCGCTGCCGCGAAAAAGCGCGGAGCACTGTAAAGCCCGCCGACATCCGCGAGCGCCAGCGTGCAGTGCCCGCTTTCCACGGCGGCTGCCACCACATCTTCGGGCAGTGACGCTCCGTCGAGAAAGCTGAAGGCCGAGCGACAGCGAAGCTCGACATAATCAGTCGTAGTAGCCATCGAGGTACCACTTGCTGGTTTCGCGATCCTTGTGGATGCGATAAAGCGCGCCGTCGGAAGCGTGCACGTCCCAATACTCGCGACAAAAGCCGCCGCCTGCCCACCATTCGCCGCTCACGCGATACGGCCCGGCGGCCATTTCGATGCGCGCCGTGGTTTCTTTTCCGCGCAAGGCCTCGGGCCCGCTGCGACCGACAATGACTTCCACGTCCCGCGGCGGTCGAAAGCGGTGAATCGCCAGCATGCTAGTCATATTACTTTGACCGTTCGGCGCATCTCGCGGCGATGCTGTCGGAACCGATGCGGGCGGCGGATCCACAGCCACCGTTTCCTCCCGCCAACTGTCCACCGGCCGCGGGATGCCGACATGCTCGGACCCGACCAGCGCCGACAGTCGCGCCACCGTCGCTGCCCAACGCTCGGGCGCAGGACCGGCGGCGCGAAACATATCCATCTGGGTCGCACGCACGCGCGCCGGCCGCAGCATGGCGGTCATGCCCACCACGCCGCGATCCGGGGGCCGCCGTTCCAGATCCAAGCGCACGAGCTGCAAGAGCGTGCTGGTCTCGCGCGTGGGGCTTTGCACCGGCACTTCGCGCACGTCGAAGCCGCGCGGATCGAGCTTGAGCCGCAAGGTCAGCCCCGCACACGCCAGGCTTCGGCATTCCAGGCGTTGCAAGGCTCGGTCGAGCAGCGCCTGCAACAAGAACGACAGCGGCTCCAGCGAATCGACGCTGTAATCGAGGTCCATGCCTTCCTCGATGGCGTCGGCGGGCGGACGCGGCAGAAACGGCTCGTCGCTTTGGCCATTGGCCAGCCGAGCAAGTTGCGCGCCTTTGCCGCCGAGGCGCAGTGAAACGTCAGGGATCGGCAAGCGCGCCAGATCGCCGACCGTCTTCAATCCCCACTGTTTCAGCGCCGGCTGCGTTTCTTCGTCCAGGCCAAGCACGTCCAGCGCCGCCGCGCCAAGCATCGCCTTCGCGGCTTTCGCGGCCTCGGGAATCAGCACCGTCTCGCCCATGCGCGTGCCCACGCGGGCGAGCCCTTTGCTGGACGCCACGGCCACCCGCACGAACAAACCGAGGCGCGTGGCACGGCTTTGAATCGCGTGCGCGACCGCCTTTTCATCGGCGTAAAGCGATCCCAAATCGCCCACTTCGAAAAACACGCGCTCGGGCTCGGCGTCGATGCGCGGCGCGAAGCTAAGCCCGAGATCTTGCAGCGCCGCCTCGGCCGCCTCCACGTCCGCAGGCTGCGCTTGCAGGATGCGCACCCCCGGCACGCGCGCGCGGGCCTGGGTCACCGTCATGCCCACGACCGTGCCCATAGCCCGCGCGCTGCGATTAAGCGCCAGAATCAAAGCGCGTCCGCCAGGACCCGCGGCGAGCGCAATCGGTGCCTCGCGTTCGTGGGCTTCGGCCAGGCCGCGCAGCACGGACTGCAAAGCGATCTGCGGAGCGTAGGCACAGGCGATGCGCACGACATTCCCCGAAAATCACGCAGACGTCCTTTGTGCCTTTGGCTGGCGGAAAAACAACGCGCACTCGACGACGGGCATCGGTCCGTGCCGGCCGCGGGAAACGCAGGCCGAGCTGCAAATGCCGGCGACCAGCGGCGGCCGAAAGCGTTCGCGCCCGGCATCCAGTCCGAAATCGACGCTGCTTTGGCGCAATTGCAACGACATGGCCGAGCACGTGCCCGCCAGCGGAAAGCGCGCCGTCAAGAGCACCGCCGTGCCTTGCTTTTCGGCGACATTGCGCAGGCGAATCCAGCCCGCGGTGGGCAAGCGCGGCGGATAGTCGCCCAGGTCCAACCCCACCAGCTCGAAGCCACCGGCAGAAACGATCAGCTCGGCCGCCTTGAACGTCTGGCTCGGCTGCGCGCACACCCAAAGCAATTGCCGCAACGGAATGCCGGCCTCCTCCGCACGACGCGGATCGAAGGCCGACTCGGTATCCACCAGCGCCGCCACCGCTCCCCGTTGCAAGGCCGCCGCGAGCGAGGCATAGAGCACCGAGGTCCGTCCCGAGGAACGCGGCCCATGCACCTCGTTCAAAGCGCCAAGCTGCCAGCCGCCACCGAGCAGCTCGTTCAGCGTCGGCCACGGCGTTGGAACGTGCCCGCGCTTGGTTTCCAGCTTGTGGGCAGGAACCAAAAAGGCAGAGAGCTGTTCGAGCGCGGACGCGGTCACCAAGAAAGGGTACCTGAACTGATGTTCAGGTCAAGGTGCAACGCCTCCTGGGCCGTTCCTTTTTTCTCCTAATGCGATCTAACGGTAGAACCTGACGTCATCAATGGTGACATTGGCCGTACACGGCGGCGTGGCGCTGCCGTCGTCGGCCGCCACAGGGACAACGAACTGCCACAGCGCGAAGATCAGTTTGGTAGGGTCAATCGGCGTGGGCGGGTTGCCCTGAATGTCGGTGCTGGTGAATGGCAATTTGATCGTCTTCGGAGTCGAGCTCAGCTCGTCGGC
>CAZTTW010000119.1:0-9096 GCA_964616265.1 uncultured Myxococcales bacterium
TGCGAGGTCGCGGCGCACCCGTTGTGCGCGGCCCAGCGCGCAGCGGCGGCACCGATCTCGTTACGCACTTGTTACGAAAGGCTGTTTCCGAAGCCCTGCGATCGGCCGCACAGCAACCTGCACTTCGGGCGCGCGGCTCATTGCGAATTCTTTCGTTCGCGCGACAATTGTCGCCTCGCACCTCGGGTGTGCACCAAGGAGTCCAGGCTATGCGGTTGCGTTCGCGAAAGAGAGGCACGGTGGCTACCTGCTGGGTCGCGCTTGCGGTTGCAAGCGTCGGCTGCGATCACAACACGAGCGTCAGCAGGAAGGATGCATCGGGGAACGCCAGCGACGCTCGCGAGCAACCGGACAGCGCAAGTGACAGCGCGCCGAGCGCTCCCGACGCGTTTGTCGACCTTGCTTCGCAAATGTCCGACGTGCCCGATCCTGGTGATGTCGTAGATCTCCGCGCTGGCGACGCCCCGGCCTCCAGCGGTGCTGACGTGGCTGCCGACGCCATGACCGACGTCACCATCGGAACGAACGATGCCGGGACGAGCGATGTTTCCGGAGCAGAGCCGGGCGCGACGGATGCTCTAGCGCCCGACAGCGTGCAGGAACCGTCCCGAATCGATGCGGCGTCTTCCGACACCAGCGATGCTGCCATCGCCAAGCACGACGCAATCGTGGCCGTCGTCGATAGCGCGCCCGATGGTGAAACGCCTGCGCCCTTCGAGCTGGCGGTAGCGCCGAATCGCATGCTGGACCTCGTCTTCCTGATCGACAACTCGCCGTCCATGGCGCTGAAACAGGAAAAGCTTAAGGCGCAATTCCCGAAGTTGATCGAAGGCCTGCGCGATCCCAGCGACGGAACACTGCCCGACTTGCGGGTGGCCATCATCGACAGCGACCTAGGCACGGGCGGTGCCTACCTCTCGGGCTCCTGTGGCCCCAAGACCTTGCCTGATGGCACAACCAGCATGTACGGCGATTTAGGCCGATTCCAGATGGTTGGAGCAACCAAGTGCGGTGTTACCGATCCAAGCGCGCTGTGGTTGGAGTACAGGAAGGGCCAAGCGCTCAACTACACCGGCGACCTCAGCGCCGTGTTTTCGTGCCTGGCAACCAACCTTGGAACCCTCGGCTGCGGCGAAGAGCATACGCTGCAAGCATTCGAATTCGCACTCGTGAGCAGCGGAATCGGCAACGATGCGCAACACCAAATGCTGCGACCGTCGGCCTATCTCGGCCTCGTCTTCCTTAGCGACGAAGACGACTGCTCGGCGGCCACCAACGACGCCATGTTCGGCACCATTTCGTCACTCGTCGGCGAATCTGCGAGCTTGCGCTGCGCCACCCGCGCGCATGCGTGCGGCGGCGCCAACCTGAGCGATGCACCTCCCGGCTATCCAACCAGTGCCTCGTTCTCGGCGCCGTTTTCCAGCTGCACGGCACGCACCGACGCCTGTCCCAACAGCATCGACGGTGATACGCCCATCGACGTCTCTGTACCCACCACCTGCAGTCCGTTGCGCAGTGTCGGACGGATGGCCGGCGAAATCAGAGCGCTCAAGGGCCGACCCGAACAGGTCTTTGTCGCCGGCATTTTCGGCTGGCCACTGAGCGACGCCGAGATGGCGACGGCGACTTACAAGATCGCGCCAGTTCCCAACCCAGCCATCGACACCGCTCACCCGAGTGTCTACGACTACTGGCCCGTCTGCTACGACCCGAGCCACCTGCCCACCAGTCCGGATGCGACAACTGGATTCGATGCCAACGCGGCCTACTACGGAGCAACGGGCGGACTGCGACTTGCGTCCTTCGTCGACGCCTTCGCCGACAACGGGCTGAAGTTCAGCATCTGCCAGCCGGACTATTCGGCCGCGATGACCAAGATCGCCAATGCGCTCAGTAAGAAGATGCAGAACCTGTGTCTGCCAGCGGCCTACGCACAGCGCGCCTGCCCTGCCAGGTACTTGCGGCCGGACGCAAACGGCGTCTTGGTTCCCGATGCCACGGCCCTGCCCGAGTGCAATGCCCAGCAATCCAATGTGCCTTGCTACGCGCTGACCACGGACGGCACGCTCTGTCCTGGGGCCGCGTACGTCGTGTCGCCGGTGCAAGCTGGCGGCGCCGGAACCGATAGCTTGCCGTACGGCACCGTCCTCGAGTTCCGCTGTTTCTAGCTTCGCCAGCGTCGACGATGCCGCGCGGATCGTTTACCTTCGATGGAACGTGAAGTCCGCGCTGTTGCAACGTCTGCGCAAGGATGGCGCTGCTCTACGCGCGGAATGGCGGCGACCACCGCTGTCCGCGCGTCGCAAAGCTCTGCTGCTGACCCTGATCTCGCTTGTGGGATGGTCGGTGTGGAATGGGTTTCGTCGCTTCGAGCATCCATGGAGCGACCTGTCCCGCGGACAGTTTACCGACCATTTCTCGCACATGAATGCGGCGCGCATCTTTCCGCGCATGGGACTCGACCTATGGCGCGTTCCGATCGCCGACCGCTACCGACGCTTGACCTTGGACGAGCTAGAGAAGTTGCCCGAGGACATTCGAGCAGGTGCGAGCGGCACCGGCGGCGTCTTCGACGTGCCAGGCTGGCCAACCGACAAGCCACTGGCCATCAGCTGGTCGAACAAAACCCGCATGTATCCGCCTGGCGACATGCTCTTGGTAGCGCCGATTGCGTTCCTCTACCACACCACCAATCTGTCCTTTCGAGGCGCCTGTCGCCTGCTCATCGGCTGGTTCATCGTGCTCACGCACATCGCGCTCTTTTTCTTCTTTCTGGCGTATTTCGAGGGGAAAGGCTCGGGCATCGACTGGCTGATTTGCTTCTTTGCCTATACGCAAGCCATGTACTGGACCCTCGAAGGGTTTTACGACGCCGTCGCCATCGTCCCGCTCATCATGTGTCTACGCTTCATGACCAAGCGGCGGGGGCTTGCCGCCGGCGTCGCCTATTGCGTTGGCGCCCTTCTGCATTTCCGTGTCTTCTTTCAAGCACCGTGGGCGATCTGGGCGATCGGAATCATGGTGCGCGAAAAGTTCTGGCGGCGCTTCGGCGTGCGCCAAGCCATCGCCGTGACCTTCGCCATCGGGTGTGCAGGTGTTTCGCTTTTTGTCTTCTGGCTCGATTGGGCGTCGTTGTCGAACGTCGTCGTCAACAATCCGCTACGCCACGGATCGATCGTTGAAAACAAAGCACTGATTTGGAACTTCAACGTCCTGCTGGTCGTGTGCGCGGTGGCCTTCTTGTGGGCCCGCGCCTGGTTCGACCTCGTCAGTCTGGCGTGGCTCGGCCTCGTCGTTGCCAACCTTCGCGAAGCCTATTTCTGGCACTTCTTGATTTCCTCGGCCTGGCTGGTGGCGCCGGCCCGACGAGAGATGGCGCGCGGCGTGCGCCTGGCCTTCTTGATGTCCATCGTCGCCATCTTGTTCACCTCGGACATGGCAGCCCCCAATTGGCTGCGCCTGCTGTATCACGACCTCAAGATGCCCTAGCGGGCGCAACGAAAGCCGAGGAATTGCCCGCGGCTGTCCGGGTCCAGACGAAATCGATTGGTGGTTCGCTCGGTCCGCGGGTCGCCGCCGCCCCAGCTTCCACCGCGAAGCACGCGCTTGGGCTCGCGAGTTTTACCGTCGTAGGTCGCGTACTCGGAGGCCGTCCACTCCCAGACATTGCCTGCCAAATCCAGCACGCCGTCCTTGGATGCACCCGCCGGAAAATTGCCCACGGGCGCGGTCTCGGGCCAAGCGTCGTCGGTGGTGTACATCGGGGTCACGCCGGGAAACCGCTGCGCCATCAGATTCCTGCTGCAACCGGGACCGCAAGCATTGAGTCGCGCCCCATCGGGCGACTCGTTTCCCCACGGAAAGATCCGGCCATCGCCGTCGCGTGCAGCGAATTCCCACTCCTCTTCTGTCGGCAAACGCTTGCCCGCCCAAGCGCAAAACGATTCCGCCTGGTGAAAGTCGACACAGTTGACAGGATGATTTGCTCGCCCTTGCGGATGCTGCCAATTGCAAAACACGCGGTAGTTGCCACGCTCGTCGACGAATGCTTCCGGCGCGCGACACGCGCCTGCACGCACACACTCGGCGTAGGAAGCGACCGTCACTTCGGTGCGGTCGAGGAGAAATGGCGCCACGGCAACGCGATGGACGGGCTTTTCGTTCGCATTCGCGTCAGCGCTGTCGCTGCCCATGGAAAACGCTCCCCCCGGAATCGCGACCATGTCCTTCGGCGCGCGAACGCTTTGACGTCCACAGCGGGCGGCACACGCAGAAGCCAACACGGCAGCGGCAACGGCGAGGCCCGCGGTACGCATGGCTCACACGATAACACAGGGACAGGTGACCCCAGTCACGACGACGAGCGCTCTACCACGGTCTGCAGCGAGGCTCGCCGAGGTTGCGGTTGACGGCAGAAGTGAGATCGACTAACTGGTTGATATGAGTCCTTCGTCCGAAGAGCCCAAAGAGGCGGGCGGCGGCCCATCCCCGGCCGCGCCCGAGGTGGTCGCTCCCAAGGCCGAGACCAATATCAGTCCGCCGTCGGCGCCAGGGCCAACCACACCGACACGGCGAGAGCCGATCCCCGAGCCGCCCAAGCACATGCTGCTCTACACCGTGTTCGGTTTTCTGTGCATTGGCGTCGCGCTGTGGCTGGTCTTGGCGTGGGCCGGCTACAAAGAGAAATACACGCAGCAGACGGAGGGCTGGCATCTCGGCAGCACCAAGATGATCGAGGTGACGCTCATCCGCGACGACAAGAAGAATCTCGCCTGCGCGTCCGAAAAGACCTTCGGCAGCATCCACTGCGGCTACCACGGCAACGGAGGATCGTGGGGCACCAGCGTCGAGACTGACCCGAATGTCTTACAGCCGTTCAACACGGTGAAGAACGAGCTGTTCTTGGCAGCCGGCCTTTGGCAGTCGCCGATATTGCGGGGCACACTGCCTGCCGAGCGCTTCACCGTCGTGTGCAATTACCATGTCATCGGCGTGCTCAAGGCAGTTTCGCTGCGCTGGTCGCCGACGGGCAATTTCTCACCCGTCGACCAGAGCGTCGCGGTGGGCAACCTTACCGACTGCACGATTCCGCAATGACCACCTTGGCGGCGCGAGTCGGCGATTCTGTGCGCGAACGCTACGAGCGACTTCGCCAAGCGTGGTCCGCCATGCCCGCGCCCGAGCGCTGGGTGACGGTCTTTCTGACCACGATGATTGTCGGCGGGGTCATTTTGCGCATCCAAGCGGTGCCGTGGCCCAATTGGTTCACCTTCGACGAAGAACCGTTCGTCAAGAACGCCCACAGTTACGCTCTGTCCATTGCCGACAACAACGATCACCCGCCGTTCGGCAAGATGCTGATTGCCGTAGGCATGCTGATCTTCGGCTACAATTCGCTCGGTTGGCGTTTCATTCCGCTGCTGTTCGGTCTGCAAACCATCTGCCTCGCCTATTGGCTCGGCCGCGCGCTATTCAATGACAAGCGTGCGGGCCTGATGGCGGCCGCATTCGTGGCGGCCGACGGTTTCTTCATCTCGTATTCCCGGTCCGGGCTCCTCGACGGCATGATGATTTCATTCATGCTGTGGGGCATGGTGGCCGCGCTCGGCGCGCGAACTTGGAAAGGCGTGCTCGCCGCCGGCATTCTGATTGGCTTTTCCACCTCGGTGAAATGGAGCGGTGCCATGACCGCCATCCCCGCCACTGTCGCCATTCTGATGTTCCGGCGCGTGTCGATCTTCTCGATTCTGTGGCTGGGCGTGGTGCCCATCGTGCACACGCTCATTTGGATGGGCGCGCTGAAATTGACCGGCAAGCCCAGCGATCCCATGGCCACCTGGAAAGTCATCATCGGCCTTTACAAACACCACCTCGATCTCGGCCACTACAAGAACGACCTGACCTCGCCGTGGTACGGCTGGCCGATTCTCATGCATCCCGTCGTCATCAAAGCCTCCACGTCGGGACTGCGTTCGCGCTACTCGTCGAGCGTCGGCAATTTGCTCTTGTGGTCCACGAGCACGCTTTTCGTTGTGAGCTTTCCGCTCATCACTCTGTTCATTGCCCTTCGCTCGCGTTTCCGCCGCTATTGGACTCAATTGCTCGAAGCACAGACAACCCGCGGCGTACTGCTGATGCTGGTCGGCTGGTTCGCTTTCATGGCGCCCTGGCTCGCCACGCGCGGCACGCGCGGCAACTACACCTTCCACCACTACTACTTGCCCTGTTACGCGTTCCTGCTCGTCCTGCTGGGTGGAATTGCCGCCCACTTGGAAAAGAAGCACGCCAAGCTCGTGATGGGCTACATCGGCGTGGCGCTCGTGATTTCTCTGTTCTACGCGCCAGTCTGGGGCGAGTTTTCGCTGAGCACGGCCGCGGCCAGCTACCGCCTGTGGTTCCCCACCTGGCGGCCGTAAGCCGCCATCCGGCCTACTTCCGCCTACTTCAGCGTGACTTTTCCGCGCAGCTCGATCTGCTGCGACGATGAGGCCGCGAGAATCTCGAAGGTACCGGGCGCCACGGTCCAGGTCTTCTCCTGGTCGTCGAAATAGGCAAAAGCGCGACGGTCGAGCGCCAGCTGAACACGCGTGGTCTCGCCTGGCGCGAGACGGACCTTGGTGAAAGCCTTCAGCTCTTTGGCGGGACGAGGCACCGGTGCGTGGCCGTCGGCGACGTACACCTGGGCGACTTCCGCCCCCACGCGCCTGCCCGTGTTGGTGACGTCGAACGCCACCGAGACCATTCCATCGGCCGCCGCGGGCTCGGGCGAAACCGCGAGGTTGCTATAGGCGAATTTCGTGTAGGACAAACCATAACCGAATGGGAAGAGCGGTTTGATGCCGCCTTTGTCCACGTGGCGATAGCCGAGGAACAGTCCTTCGCGGTAGTTGACCTTTCCGTCATTGCCCGGCAGATAGTTGGCCGCCGCGGCACCGTCCGCCAGGCGGGCCTCGAACGTCACCGGCAGTTTCGCCGACGGGCTGAAGTCGCCAAACAGGAGCTCCGCCAAAGCGCGTCCACCTTCCTGACCTGGGTACCAGGCCTGGACGATGGCGGGGACGGCATCCACGAAACGGCTCATGTCCACGCCGCCGCCCGAGGTGAGAACGACGACCGTGTGTTTGTTGGCGCCGCGAACCTGCGCGATGAGCTCGTCCTGGCCAGGCGGGAGCTCGAAGGTGCGGTCCGCGCCCTCGCCTTCATTGCTCGGATCGAAGCCCGCGAAAACGACAGCGACATCCGCACTCGCCGCGACGGCTTTCGCATCGGCCATGACGAAGTCCGAGGTCTTGCGCACGCCGAAGCCCAAGCGCGCGTGATGATCGAAGTGCATGTACTCGAGCCGAACAGCGTGCGCATCGCCCGCCTTCAACTTGATGACAGTGTCCAGAATCGGCTGCGCCGCCCCGGTCCGATCGATCACCTTGATGCCGTCGACGAACAACCGGTAACGGTCGAGGCCGTAGCTCGACACCGAGAAACGATAGTCACCCGACGACGTCGGGATGAAGAATCCCGACCAGCGCGCCGAAAAAGATGGAGCGTCACCGGTAGGCCAAGGATTTTTTGCGTCCCACGTGAAGTGCACGTGCTCGTCCGTGCGGGTCACCGTGGGCGCACCTTCGAGATTGCCATTAGCAAAATACTCGCCCACCAAGCCTGGCTTGTCGTCGGCGTTCGCCGTGACAAACAACGTGCTGTCGAAAACTTCATCAAGCGGCACGACGCCTCGGCTGTAGCGCACGCGGCCACCAAGATAACTGGACAAACCTTCGAGATAGCTCACCGCCACGAACGGCTTGACCTGCGCGCTGCCGCCCCCGGTGGGAACCGCGGGATACGCGCCGGGGCCAATCACCGCCACGGACTTCACCCTGTTCTTGTCGAGCGGGAGCAGGCCCTGGTTCTTGAGCAGCACCAGGCTGGCTCGCGCACTCTCCAGAGCCAGCGCACGGCCTTCTTCTGAATAGAGCGGCCACGACGGATCGCTTTGCGCGTGGTCGAGCCAGCCGAAGCGAATAGCCGTGCGCAAAATGCGCATCACCTTGTCGTTGATGCCAGCCTCGGGAACAATCCCGTCTTGGATCGCCGACGAGAGACACGACCGGTTCATCATCTTGCCCGACGGCATTTCCAAATCGAGGCCGCCGTTGGCTGCCGCGACACCATTGGTGGTGGCGTCCCAGTCGGACATCAGAATGCCGTCGAAGCCCCACTCGTGCTTGGCGATGCGATTGTTGAGAACATCGTTCTCGGTCATGTGCTCACCGCCGACCATGTTGTACGCGGCCATCATGGCGCCCACCTTGCCGTCGCGCACCGCTGCTTCGAAGGCCGGCAAATAAAGCTCGCGCAAGGTGCGCTCGTCGATTTCTGAACTGGTGTGATGCCGGTTCATCTCGGAGTTGTTGCCCACGAAGTGTTTCACCGTGGCGCTGACCCCTTGTTCTTGCACGCCCTGGATGTACGCCACTGCCAGGCGCGCGGCGAGAATCGGATCTTCGCCGAAGTATTCGAAGTTCCGGCCCCCGAGCGGCGTGCGGTAGAGACTCACGCCCGGCCCGAGCAAGAAGTGAATCCCACGCGCCCTTGCATCACGGCCGATCATGGCGCCGACTTGGCTTGCCAGCTCCACATCCCAAGATGCCGCCAGTGCAATTCCCGCAGCATACGCCGTCGAAGGACCTGCATTGCGAACGCCCAAAGGCCCGTCCGCCATACGAAGCTCCGGCAGACCCAGGCGCGGGATGCCGCGAATGGAGAAGCCGCCCGTCCCGCCAATGTAGTCGAGCTTTTCGTCCAAGGTCATCTTCTTGACGATGGCTTGCGCGCGTCGTTCAGCGACGTCGTCGGCAATCGAGCGCTGTACGGTGGAGAGGACGACGATGGGCGAGAGAACCGAAAGAGCAAGAGCAGTACAGCGACTAGCAGTCATGAGGCCTCGTGGCATGACGTCTCGGTCAGCCGACGGTCAGTGTGCACCCGACCGCCACGTTGGACAACAAAGCTGCGCGTTCGGTAGCTACAGACTCGTGTAGTCGAGAAAGTTCGCCGTCATCATTAAAAGCGAGAGCATCATCCACGACTCGTCAT
>CAZTTW010000120.1:0-9092 GCA_964616265.1 uncultured Myxococcales bacterium
CGGAGCGGCCGGCAACTCGACGGGTGGCGGAGGCACGAGCGGCTGCACCTGTGCCGTCGGTAATACCGAAGCAACCGGCCACGTTGGCATGACCGTGCTCGTCTTGGGACTTGCGCTGACCCTCGCGCGCCGCCGTCGCAACCAACCATAGTGGCGGGGTCGAGTTGCCTCGCCTCGCCGGTGTGTCGTTATCGTGAGCGCACCGACTAGGATCCGCCGAGCGATTGGGACACAGCGGCTGTCGGTCGTGGCTTCCTCGTCGGCTATTCCTTGCTGTTCCGGGACCCGGACGCCATAGTCCGACCTAGATGGATCAGCGGATCATCGAGCCAGCTCGAGCTACGGCCCGCACTACGCGGAGTTCGCTTTGGGTGCCGCCGGTTGTCTTGGTGATCCTGGCTTCGCTGACTTTCTGCGCGGGGCTAACGGCAGACTTCGTGCTCGATGATAACCCCGCAATACTCCAGCACCCAGCTGTTCAAGGCACGACTTCGCTGACGGACGCATTTACGCTGAACTTTTGGGGAAGACCGCTGAATTCTTTTCCTCCAGCGTTTCGCCCACTGGCTACGCTGTCGTTCGCCATTGACCACCGTCTGATGGGCAACTCGGCCCTGGGCTTTCACATCTCGTCCCTGCTCTGGTACATCGCTTTGGTGCTAGCAGCTTGGAGCTTTGCTCGGCAGTGCATTGGCCGTCCGGCAGCGTGGATTGCGATAACCTTCTTCGTGGTCATGCCGGTCCACGTCGAGAACGTATCGAGTATCGTGGGGCGGGCCGACACCTTGGGTGCGCTGTGGGCTTTGCTCGCGATGCTGGCCGTCTCGCCAATCATGATCTCGGGAAAAGAGACTTCCCTAGTTCGTCTTCTGCTCGCGGTTCTCGCTTTTGTGGCAGCCATTCTGTGCAAGGAAAACATGGTGGTTCTGCCGATTATTGTCGCGCTCTTCGTTGAATATCGCCGAAGGATCGAGCGATCGCTATCGCCGCTTAGAGCCCATGTGCCATCGCTGACAATGGTCGGAGTTCTGAGTCTCTATCTCGTTGTCCGCTTGCGCTTCCAGCCCAGCATGCTTTCGAACCAAGCATCCGATGACGTCTTGGTGGGGGCCAGCATCTGGGAAAAAATCGGATACGGTTTGGAATTGCTGGCGCGCTATGGGGGACTCTTGGCGGCACCGACTGGGCTGTGCACTGGGCGAAAGTTCGCCGAGGTGTTTCGGCCACAGCATATCTCGCTTGTGATGACCGTGGGCGCCGCTCTGCTGGGGCTTGCGGGATATCTTTCCTGGCGAGCCTACCGCAGAAGAGAATTTCCCTTCGTGCCGGCCGCGCTCGTCTCTTGGTTTGTCGTGTCGGGCTTGGTCCTTGCGATGCCGGAGAGCATGGCAGATCGATTTCTGCTTCTGCCGTCCCTTTTCCTGTGCCTGGCGCTCGGCCCGGCCATGCTTTTCTTGTGGCGCAAGGGGACGGGTGGTCGAGCTCTGCTGCTCGCCGGGTTGGCCATTCAAGTTGTGTTGTCAAACCGCCAGGCGCGCACGTGGCACGACAATGGAACCGTGTTGTCCCATGCGGTGCGCGCGTGTCCAGACTCGCTTCACAACCATTTCCGATACGCGGAATACCTTTCCAGGAATGGCCAGACCGCCGAGGCCGTCTGGCACTATGCTGTGCTTTCGAAGGGCAAGCACGCATTCCCGTACGAATGGTCTCACCCCGCTAAGGCGGAGGAGCAATCTCTCCCGGCCGAGGAACGGCTGCACGCCATGCATCGTCTATTGGGATTCACCATCGACGAGCCGACGTGGCGCTCTCGTTTCGAGCAGTATCTGCTCAGCATCGGTAGAGCGCGGGAGGCGAGCCTTGTCGCCTCGATGAGCTCACAGCCGTAGCGCTTTCAACGACCAATCAGCCGCGACAGTAGGGTGAGGCTGCGAGTGTCGGCTGTTGGCTGGAAGTGCGCGATGGACCCTGAGCAAACGTGGAGCGGGCTCACTTGATGGATATGGTGTCGAGAAGGATGTTCCCGAACCAAGAGGTGCCTGGGTTGAATCGCAATCGTACTTTCGACACCGATGGTCCCGGAAAAGTCCAGGACATCGGGTACCAGATATTACGGGCATAGGGAGTGCACTGCTGAGCAATGATGTGGCTAAAGGTAGTCCCCGAGTCCCCTTCCAGTATCACGGCGGGACAAGCACTGGATGAGCCCGAGCCATCATCCCCAAAATCATAGCTGGCCGACTGAAAGAGCACGTCCACGCTGAAGGTGTATCCGGCGGAAGGAACCGTGACCGAAGCGCCACTGCAGAGTGGGACTTCGACGAAGAGGTCGGAGGTGGCATCCGTGAACTGAGACTGCTGCATGCTCATGGAGTAGTTGCCTCTGCCAGCCGCCGCCGCCAGTTGGAGATGTCCGGTGCCGTCGTTCCTAGTCCCCAATGTCCAGGGCGACGTGCTGCCGGACTCGAAATCCCAGGCCAGACATCCGCCGCATACCATGGCAGCCGAACATGTCTTGCAGGTTCCGTTGCCGTCACAAGATCCGCCGCTGCAGGGGGTATTGGCGGGCTGATTGCCAGTGACGAAGCACTGCGATGCCCCGCTCGAGCAGGAAATCGCAGTGGTTTGCGTCTGGCAAGGATTGGTACCGGCGCAAGCGGTTCCCGTCGTGCAAGCAACACAACTTCCGCTGCTGTTGCAGACCACGCCAGCGCCACCACAGCTAGAACCTTGGGGCTTATGGCCGGTAGCAAAGCATTGGGATTGCCCAGTCGTGCAGGAAACCCCAGTGCTCTGAGTTTCGCAGGGATTGGTGGTGCACGCCGTTCCGGTCGTGCAGCCCACACAGCTTCCGCTGCCGTCGCAGACGACGCCGGAGCCACAGCTCGTACCAATCGACTTATGGCCGGTGGCGAAGCATTGCGACGTCCCCGTCGAGCAGGAAACCCCAGTGCTTTGAATCTCGCAGGAATTGGTGGTGCATGCGGTTCCCGTCGTGCAGGCAACGCAACTTCCGCTGCCGTCGCAGACCACGCCCGAGCCGCAATTCGTACCCACGGTTTTGTGGCCGGTGACGAAGCATTGGGATTGCCCCGTCGAGCAGGAAACCCCAGTGCTTTGAATCTCGCAAGCATTGGTGGTGCATGCGGTTCCGGTGGTGCAAGCGACGCAACTTCCACTGCCGTCGCAGACCTTGCTTGTTCCGCAGCTGGTTCCGGGCGTCTTGGTGCCGTTTGCCACGCACTGGGCGGTTCCTGTAGAACAAGACACCTTTCCAGACTGGCAAGGATTTGTGTCGGGCGTGCACGAGCTGCCATCCGCACAGGCTCCGCAGAGCCCGTTGTTGCAGAACTGCCCGGTACCGCAGCTTTTGCCGTTATCTGCCGGGTTGCACGTACCGGTCGAGCACGAATTGCAAACGGCGCAGGTGGTGGCACAGCAGATTCCGGAAATACAGTGTCCATTCTGACATTCGCTGTCGGCAGCGCAGGAACCTCCGTCCACCAGCTTCGGTTTGCAGGTCCCGGAGGCACAGTAGCTCCCCGATGCACAGTCGGAAGAGCTCGTGCAACCGGTCTTGCAAGCAGTGGTGGACGCGCAGACTGCAGAATTGGGGCAAGCGCTCGTGCTCGCCGTGCAGTGGTGTGAGCTGTCGCACGCGCTCGTGGTCAGGGTCGATCCGGTGCACGAATCGGCCGCACAAGCCGTGTTAAGCGCGGTGTAGTGGCAAGCTCCAGCCCCGTCGCATTTTCCGTCCAAGCCGCACGGAGGGACGGCGGTACAAGTCTTGTGTGGATCATCTCCACCGGCCTTGACCGGTAGACACTGGCCGGTGGTGTTTGTGGCTTGGCCGTTCAACGTGGCGGTGCAGGCCGAGCAACCGGCGCAAGCTTTGTCGCAACACACGCCGTCGGCAACGACGCCAGAGATGCACTCGAGGGCCTGGCTCGCGGTCTGACCATTCGGCTTTTGCGCGGTACAGACCTTCGTCGTGGCGTCACAGTAGGTTCCCTTGTCACAGGGGCTCGTCGTTGCGGTTGGATCGCAAGTGATGAGACACCCTGTATCGGCGGCGCACTGGTACTGTCCACAGCTCTTCGAGGTGGCGGTCATACACGCGCCCTTGCCGTCGCAGGTCGTGGCGGGTGTATAGCTCGTGCCGTCGGTGCTGCAGCTCCCCTTCGCACAAACGTGATTGGAGCCGACCTTGCGACAAGCGCCATTTCCGTCGCAGGTACCGTCGTTGCCACATTCGTTGGTCGAGGTCTCATCGGCACAGGCCTCGTGCGGATCTGCGCCCGATGCAACGGGCGCGCACGTGCCGTCGTCCTGGCCGGTGAGGGCGTTCGAACAAGCCTTACAACCGCCACAGGTCTTGTCGCAGCAAACACCGTCGACACAGTTGGTGCTTGTGCACGCGTCGTTGCTCGTGCATAAGGAACCGTTGGGCAGAGCCGCGGGAACATCCGGATTGGCGGCGTCGCTCGAACCTCCAGACGAGGAGTCGGTGACCGAGCCATCATGAGCACCGCCGCCGACTCCGCCAATCGAAGCGTCGTGGCTGCCTCCGACTCCGCTGCCCTTCTCACACTTTCCGTCGCTGGTGCAGACGTAGCCCGCTGGGCAGCCGGCCTTGGTACTGCACTTCAATTTCAACGGGTCGGGAGTGTTGAAACAACTGGCAACGCCTACGCACGTCAGAACGGCCAACCAAAGACCGCAGAAGGAAGCACCTCGGCCACGGAAAGATAGGATCGTCTTCATTAGAATGCTCCAGCAAGTACCGCGCCGGCCTGATTTGGGCCCACCATGGGAACAAGTGCCACATCGTCCGAGTGACCCGACTTTGCTTTTAGTCCAACGCCGTAGAGGATGGCGCCAGTGACCACGCAAGCTGCGCCGACGCCGTAGCCGATCCAGGCCATGGTCGTGTACGTCTTGCGATCGGAATCCTTGGTGTAGCCATCCGGGGTCTTGTACATGTCGTTGACCGTGCTGTTGGCCTTCACGTTGAAAAGAATGCCGGCACCCGCGGCTGCGACACCGAACGACGCAACGACGATGCCGCCGATTCGCAGGCCTGCCCCGCCCGAAGTTGCTGCGGGCTGCTGTGCGGGCTGGTTGACGATCCCCGCAGGCTCTGGGGCTGGCGCGGGCTCCGGCTTTGCGACGGCGGACGGGGGGGCCGCGGTCGACTGGGTTGGGGGAGGCGGCGAGGTGCCCCGCTCTTGGGCGAGCATTTCCTTGCAGTCCGCGATGTGCTGCTCGGCTTCAGCCTTGTCGCTTGCGTCCAGCTTGTTGCGCCCTGCGCGCAGATATTCTTGAAAACGTGCGAGAGCGTCTTCGTAGCGTCGGTTCTGTTCGAAACAGCGCCCCTGATTGAAAATGTACGTCGTGTCCTTGGTTTGAACGAAAAGCTTCGATAGTATGGCGACGCCCTGTGTGTAGTCGCCATCGAGGCATGCCGTGCGAGCCGCATTCTCCTGCGTCTGCCGGGCGCCTTTGTTGGCGCCGAGCGCTGGCCCGGCCGCAAGCAGGGCGGGAGCGACAGCAACCGCCAGGGAGGCAATTACTCTAAGGCTATTGCACCTATAGGACTGACTCATAGCGGTAGATCTTGTGTGGGTCTTGGCCGATTTGCAAGAGAATACGCTGCCGCCACGCTATCCCGTACGGTGTGTTTGGAGCGTTGCGCTGTTTGCGAAGGCGCCCGTTTCCGGTTCGCTCCCTCGCCTGCCGTCGGTGTCTGTCGCGTGACCATATTGGGTGTCGTCCACCTCGACATTGGAGAGCGGGACCGCCGGTTTTCGTGCCAGCTTTTTTCGCCAGCGCCAAACAGTGGAAGAAGTTCGCTAGACGCAGTGGCGAGCGACGCTCTATAGTTAGCCGCCGATGCAGATTGCGGGGCACATTGCCCGGCACCACAAGTCGCGCTCATCCTGAGGAGAAGCCATGATGTACCGTGTTTCGCTGCGCACCCTTGCAACCGCGCTTTGGATCTTGGGCGCCGCGTGTTCTTCAACCACGAGCGGCGGTTCGGGCGGGTCAACTGCGACCGGAGGCAAGGCGACGGGCGGTAACTCGAGCGGTGGCACGAGCGGCAGCCAGAGCGGCGGCTCGGGTGGCAACAGCGTCGGTTCAGGAGGCAGTCAGAGCGGTGGAACGACTACCGCCTCGGGCGGCAGCCAGAGCGGTGGCACTACGACTGCCGCAGGTGGCAGCCAAAGCGGTGGCTCAAGTGCGGGAGCGGGCGGCAGTGGCGCTGGCGGCACGACTGCGAAGGGCGGCTCGACCGGCAGCGGTGGCGGGTCTGCGGGTGCCTCGGGTGCCGGCGGTGGGACGGGGGGCGGGACGGCGGGTGGCGGCGGCTCTGCAACCCCGCTCTCGTGCACCGGAACAGCGAGTGGTACTGCCGCGAACACGCTCACGGTCAATGTCGACTCCGCAAAAGACGCCATTGCGGATGGCATCTTCGGCTTGTTGATGGAGAGGCTGGGCAAGAACTGGCAGGGCGGTGTCTTCGTCGGCACAAGCTCGACCATTCCGAATACGAACGGGATGCGCAATGACGTTATCGATGGTTTCAAGGAGGCGGGCGTTGGAATGATCGAATGGCCGGGCGGGTGCGCAGCGGCTGGCTATAACTGGAACCAACTCAAGAGCACCACGACCGACGTCGGAACGGATTTGTACATGCAGCTGTGCCAAATGATCGGGATTGAACCGATGATTGTCGGTCCCGGAACGTCCGCCGCTGCCGCCAACAATCTGGCATGGGTCACCTACATCAATCAGAACGCGACTCATACCGACTGGGCCGTTCACAACTTCAAGATCGGCAACGAGGTCTGGGGCTGCGGTGGCAATCAGGACGAGCCGACCTACGAAACGAACTACCTTGCGAACTACGACAAGCTGTCAGCGCCGGTCAACGGCAAGAAGCTCAACATCGTAGCCGGCACGGGCCTCATCGGAAATTGGGATTGGTTCGATACCGAGGTGAAGAACCTGGCCGGCAAGGTCGACGGGGTCGAGCTTCACGATTACATCTATCACCCGAGCGACATCCCATGCGTGGGCTTCAGCGACGATAACTACTACACCGTCCTCAATGCTGCGAATGCCGGCCAGATTGGTCCACGCATCGATCGAGCGGTTCAAACCCTCGACAAGTACGATCCCGATAAGCACATCAAGATCTACGAAGACGAATGGGGCGACTGGTTCGAGCCGTTCGACAAGGCTTCCGATGGCTGGATGCAGCAGATCACCGTTCTGGACGCAATCTCGTCGGCGGAGACGCTGCATTTGTTCATGCAACATGCGGATCGCTACGCGATGGCAGGCCTTGCGCAAGGTGTGAACGTCATTCACTCGATCATGTTGACGAAGGACACCGCGCTGGTGAAGACACCGACGTTCTACGTGTTCAAGATGTTCCTGCCGCACCACCGTTCGAACGCCAAATGGGCGCCGAACACGCTTAAGAGCGAGAACATCACGGGCGGTGGGGCGTCGTTCCCGGTTCTGTCTGCTGGTACGAGCGTCGACGATCAGGGACGCGTGAACATCAGCCTCGCCAACGTCGACTTGGTGAACACCCGAACGATCCAGATCACGTTGAGCGGCGGCAAGAGCGCGTACGACCTGACGACCGCGCAGATCATCACTGGCCCGGCGAAGGACAGCTACAACGACTTCGGCAAGACGGAAACCGTGACCATCAAATCGCTCGATACCGCCGCTTGCTCACTGTCAGGCAAAACGTTGCAGGTTACGCTACCGGCGAAGAGCGTCGTGATGGTGGTCTTGACGCCCAAGGCGTAGCCCGATCGTTCACTGCTTTGGCATCGTTCGGTGAGAGCCAGGCGACTGCGGTCCCTGGCTTTGGCTCTGCTCAACTCTGTGAGCCACGCTCACGCGAGTGGCTCCGTCGAAATACCGCCATATGGTCCAGCCCGGCCCGACCAGCGTGAGCAGTCGCGGGAGCGGTAGCGACCAGCTTTTCGCGGTTCGCGTGGGCTGCTTTGTTGAGCGCGTGCTGCCCCGCGGAGCGCTCCGCTCATACCTTCACCCGGGTTCTAAGCCTCTCGGGCACGCCACACGAGGCCCTCGCTCTCTCGGCCCGACCTACCGGCTAGGTACCCTGCCTCTGACCGTTGAACAGAGAGGCCCGGCGCCACACGTGGAAGCAGAACCACGACAGCGCCTGCAGTCGTCGACTGCCTACTGAATGTAGAGGTCTGGCAGCGTAATCGCCGCGCACTTGTCGGTGATCGCTGTACAGCTCTTCGGAAGGTCGGCCGACTGGATCCCCGAGAGCGTGGTCGTGTCGGAGGATTTCAAATCGCCGCAGGCGGGGAGGCCAGTTACGGTCTTGGTGAAGTCCGCAGCATGGTCTTTGATACAGGTGGTGTAGTCCGCCACCGTGACTGTGCAGGACGACGGCAGTGGATCGCAACCGGGGTTCGCGAACTCGCTGCCGGCCGTCCCTTTGAGGCAAGTGCTCTCGTGGTCCGAGCAGAATTGTCGCAGCGTGGTCTGATCGGGAGCACTGCTCGACCCCGCCCAGGACAGCCCGATCCATCGGCAAGCCGTCGCCTGAGTGATGGCGCTGTTGAAGTAGGTATAGGTATCGTTGCAGAGCTGGGTGGCCTCTGCCGTTGTGAGCGTGCCAAGCGCCTTGGCTGCGCTGAGGGTGGTGACCGAAGCGCCGCTCGAGCCCGAGGAGCCCCCGTTGCCCGAGCTACCGCCTGTGCCTGAAGCTCCCGCGCTGCCCGAGCTACCACCTGAGCCTGAAGAGCCTCCGCTGCCCGAGCTTCCGCCTGAGCCTGAAGAGCCTCCACTGCCCGAGCTTCCGGAGCTTCCGCCAGTGCCGTTGTTTCCTCCGCCGGTACCATAGGCGGCGACGATGTTGGCTTGCACCGCGCTGTCGGCCGCGTCTGACGAGAAGTTGGCGGTCATGATCCCTTCGAAGAAGTTCCCTTGATCGCCGTTGCTGTTATCGCCGCCCGTGCCCAAGATAATGGCGCCTTCTTTCCTCATAGGATTGTACCGGGAGCTGGGGCGAGGTCCATCGAATGGCTTGG
>CAZTTW010000121.1:0-9075 GCA_964616265.1 uncultured Myxococcales bacterium
AGACCATGAGCGCGAAATCCTATCGGTTCGAAACCTTGGCCCTGCACGCGGGACAAACGCCTGATGCGACGCTGTCGCGCGGAGTCCCGGTATACCGAACGACCTCGTACGTCTTCAAGAACACCGAGCACGCCGCCAATCTCTTCGCGCTCAAGGAGCTCGGCAATATCTACACGCGGCTCATGAATCCGACGACGGATATTCTCGAACAGCGGGTATCGCAGCTCGAAGGCGGCGCGGCGTCGGTGGCGGTGGCCTCGGGAACGTCGGCGATTTTCTACGCCATCATCACGCTGGCCCAGGCCGGGGACGAAATCGTCGCCGCCAACAACCTCTACGGCGGCACCATCACCCAGTTCGACTCGATTCTTCCCCAGCTCGGCATCAAGGTGAAGTTCGTCGATCCCAAGGATCCGAAGAACTTCGCCAAGGCCATTACCGACAAGACGCGCGCCGTCTTCATCGAGACCATCGGAAACCCGGTTCTCGATTTTACCGACGTGCGCGCCGTGGCGGACGTTGCTCACAAGCACGGCCTTCCTCTTATCGTCGACGCGACCTTCACGACACCGTACCTTCTGCGCACCATCGATCACGGCGCGGACATCGTCGTCAACTCGCTGACCAAATGGCTGGGTGGACACGGCGCTGCCATCGGCGGCATCATCACCGATTCGGGCAAGTTCCAGTGGAAGAACAACCCGCGCTTCCCGCTGCTCAACGAGCCGGACAGCAACTACCACGGCTTGCGCTGGGCCCACGATCTGCCCGATGCCCTGGCGCCCATCGCCTTCGCGTTGCGTGTTCGCACGGTGCCTCTGCGCAATCTCGGCGCTGCGATCGCGCCGGACAATTCGTTTCTCTTCTTGCAAGGGATCGAGACCTTGCCGGTGCGCATGGTTCGCCATAGTGAGAACGCCCTCAAAGTCGCCGAGCACCTCAAGAAGCATGCGAAGGTCGCGTGGGTTCGTTACCCCGGCCTGAAGGACGATCCCAGCTACGACCGCGCCGGCAAGTACCTCAAGAACGGCTTCGGCGGCATGGTCGTGTTCGGCGTCAAGGGCGGCTACGCGCAGGCGGTGAAGATCATCGACAACATCAAGCTCTTCTCGCACCTGGCGAACGTGGGCGACGCCAAGAGCCTGATCCTTCACCCCGCCAGCACGTCGCACTCGCAGCTCACCGAACAGCAGCAGCGCGACGGCGGACTGACGCCGGATCTTATTCGCCTCTCCGTCGGCCTCGAGCACCCCGACGATCTGCTCGAAGCGCTGGACGAAGCGCTGGCTCTGGCGTAGGCGACGGTCCCACAAGTCTCGCCGCCACTCACTTTCACGCTGATCATAACGCTGCCGTTCGGATTCGGACGGCAGCGTTGATTTGTCCCCTTAGGACATGCCTCGGTCGTGCCGAAGACTTTCCGGGCAAGCGAGTGGATGGAAGCCTAGACCTTGGCTTCAGTCTGCGCGGAATGCCGCTTGCGCAAATCCGTGCTCGGGACCAGGCGTGCGATACATGCGTGTAAAGAACCACAGAGCAGGACTTTTCGGGTGGGCCTGGCTGGTGTTTGCAGCGGGCGCTTGCGACGACGGTGCGCGAACCGCGAATTTCGCTGCAGCTCCACAGCCCGGTTTCTCTGGCAGTGCGGCGATTCGGCTCACGAACCTTGTCGATCCATGCGTTATCGACGGCGTGACCGGAAGCATGACCTTGATCGTGGAAGCCAACGAAACCGCCTACGTGTATATCCGGGCGCTTGACGGAATGGTTGCCGCGAACGCCAAAACATCGGGCGTCTTCTGTGCGGTTTCTACAAGCAAACAAATCATCATTCGCAGTCACGATCTCCAAGCGGTCGATGACCAGAAGGTGATCCTTGATTTCGGGTCTGGAACCTTCGGGCTTGCCACCTCCACGTCCGGTCCCAATATCCTTGTCGATCTGGGCAATGGCAGCGGCGACTCGGTCCAGATCAATGGGACGAGCGGTGTGGACACCGTCACCCTTGGCAGCGATATGAAAGCCTCGCCGGTTGCCTCCTTCGTGTCGTGGCAGGCGGCGCCGGCAGCCAAGCGGACCACTCCCGACATTCGCATCACCGGGGCGGAAGACATTGTTATCAGCACGGGAGCGGGTGATGACCTCATTACCGCTCAAGCGGGGGCTGCCGTGGGCACGAATCTGACACCGCTCGATGGCAGCATCCGACTCACCGTCTACGGAGGCGACGGCAACGACACCATCACCAGCGGCGCGGCCAGCGTGGGTGGCGCGGTCAACGCCCTCTATGGCGGCGCAGGCGACGACAAGTTCATCCAACAGGCAGCGAAGGCGGCGGACGACATTCACGGCGAGGACGGCATCGACCTTGTCGACTACAGCAGCCGGAGCGCCCCCTTGACGATCACCGTAGGGGTTGGCTCTGCCGACGATGGCGAGAGCGGAGAAGGCGATACGCTGGAGGCGGACGTCGAAAACGTTACCGGTGGATCTGGCAGTGATTTGATCGACGCCTCGGCCATGACCTTGGCCAGCCATGTTCTGATAGGTGGTGCGGGGAACGACACGCTGATTGGCTCGGCCATGGCGGATCATCTCTACGGTGGCGAGGGAAATGACATTCTCAAGGGCGGCGGCGACGTTGACATCCTGGAGGGTGGTGACGGCGACGACATTTTGCAGGGCGGCCTGGGTGACGACACCCTCAAGGGCGGTGGGCTCAATTGTCCGGTCACGACGCCGGCCAGTTGCGTAGCCGCCACCTCCGCCAAGATCGGCCTCAACACCGTCGACTATTCGGATCGGTCAGTAGCGGTGTTCGTCAATCTCGCGGATCTGACGTCGACCCCCATGGGCCAAAGTGGAGAAACCGATGTCCTTACCGACATTCGCAACATTCGCGGTGGCGCTGGGAACGATCGGCTCGCGGGCGACGGAAGCGACAACACGATTTGGGGCGGGGACGGCAACGACGTGATCTATGGCGGCGGCGGCAACGATTCGCTCTACGGTGAGGGCGGCGACGATCAAATTTACGGAGAGGATGGCAACGACTTCCTCTGCGGTGGCGCGGGCTCCGATACCCTGGTGGGCGGCGATGGCAACGACTTGCTTGATGCCGACGACGGCGAGAAAGACGCCCTCATCGATTGCGGCAATGGCGATGCCGATATTGCCATCACCAATGGTGGAGCGCCTAGCGTCGCTGATCCGGCACCGGTCTCGTGCGAGATGTAGGTCTTCTCGCTCGTCGGCCTCAAGAACGAGCCTTGCCGAACCGATGGCAGGTAGATTATGGGTGCGGGCAAGAAAGCAGTTGCCGGGCTTGCCGTGCTCGCATGGATGTTGGCTTGCTCGTCGGGTGCTTCGCGGCGTGATTTGACTGAAGCAGGAATCGACTTGGCCGTCGACGGGCAACGGACGAAAGCCGACGGGGCCGCGCCGACCAAGGACGCTACCGCTGTCGGCATCGACGCCTTAAGGGTGGACGCGGGCATCGCGCGAGATGTCTACCTTGCTGGCGATACTCGCGATGTCGCCAAGGCTGACGGTGCACGCGACGCCTCCAGGGCCAGTGATGGCCCGAGTCCACCTGCGGTCGATGGTAGCCAGCAGAATATCCGTGATGGAGCCGCCATGGTCGACGCGCCTCTTGCTCGCTCCGGAACCTGCGCCAACCCCATCCCCATTCCCCTTTCAGCTCAGGGCATGCATACGGACATGCTTGCCACGAACGTCGGCGCTGACCACCTCCTCGAGATTCCTTGCGCTGAAAACGGCGCGGACGTTGTGCTTTCCGTCTCGGTGGAAGATTCCGAGCTCGTGTACGCAGATACCTTCGGCGCATCGTGGGACACAATTTTGTTTTTCAGCGAGACCTGTCCGTCGGACGGCTCCGCCGGAGATTTCGCGAGCGGATTTGACGGCTGTAGTGACGACGCATGCGGTACCTCGCAGTCGCAGGCGATGGCCCTTCTGGGCTACGGAACGCACTACTTGATCCTGAGCGGCGCCCATGGCGAGACGGGGCAAGCCATCATCCACCTCGATCGAACGCTCGTAGGCAATGGCGTGCTGCTCCCGATGCCGGCCGGAAGCGGTTCGGTAGACGGTGTCACGAGCGGCCAAGGCCTGAGCGATCTGTGCGAAGCAGGCGGCCCGGAAGACACCTATTGGTGGACGACTTGTCCGGATTTCCCGGGCGGGAACTTCTTTGCCTCGACTTGTGGGGAAACCTCTTACGATACGGTGCTGGCTCTGCAAGTTCCGCGAGCGCGCGTCGTCGCTTGCAATGATGATGACGACACCTGCGGCAGGCAGTCCACAGTGAGCATGGCATTGCCACCTGGTGCAGGACTGCAGTCGCTGCTCGTGGACGGACATGTCGGGAAGGCAGCCGGGCCATACTCGCTTGCCTACACCCGTCCTTGAAACCTGGGAACTCAAGACCGAGGGACGGCAAGCCGAAGAGAATAAGCACGTGTCGCGGGGACAACCTGCATTTCTTCTTTCGTGGGCGGGCTTTAGGAGCCGGCTTTCGTTTGTCGTCAAGGCCGCTTGGGTCATCGTTGTCCTCGCCGTCGCGGGCTGCGACAGCATCGTGGGGGACGAACGATCCTCGGCAGACGGCGGTGCGTGTAGCGTAATCTACGTCTACGTCGATGGCGGAGTGGCGGCAGGCGGCTTGGACGCTTCGGGTGAGATACCTGTGGGTGGCGAGGGGACTGTCTCTTTCGACGCCGATTCTTCGACAGTCGATGCTGACGATAGCACCCTCGTAGACGCATCGGTTGCAGTGGATCAAGGGAGCGCCAAGGACCTCGTGACGTACGAATTGTCTCGCGATCTCGCGCGAGACCTTCGTAGCGATGGACGTAGCGACGGATCCGCCGATGTTCCTATGCAGGAGATTGGTCCTGATTTGCTCGGGAGCGATTCGGTGGATTCGTCCGTCGACCGGCCGCTGGCCGAGCTTGATACGCGCCCCGGCGTCGCGGACGTCCCGAGCGATAGTCCGCGTGCGGACAGTCCTGCCATCGTGGACCTGCCTGGCTCTGCTGTCTCCGAAGTTCGAGATGCAACTTCAGTCTTGGACCAAAGGCCTTTGCCAGTCGATGCTCCTCCTAGGGATACAAGAGGGATATTCATCGACGGACCACCGTCTCCCATTGACGTGGATGGCCCCCTGCTGGTGTCTCAAGTCAGCACGGGAATTCACCACAGTTGTGCCCTTCGCAACGATGGCTTTGCCTACTGCTGGGGCGAAAACTACGCCGGCCAGAGCTCACCTCCACGCGGTGCCTTCTTCTTGCAGATCGACTCGGCGTACTACTCGAATTGTGGCCTCAAGCCGAACCATGCCCTTGCGTGCTGGGGTGGCAACAACCAAGGGCAGACCAAACCTCCGTCCGGTGAATTCTTGAGTGTCGCCATGGGACCTTTGCATGGCTGTGGCATCAAGAACGACGGCACCGTGGCTTGTTGGGGCAACAATGACGGTGGACAGGGTAACGCACCGCCGGACACGTTCGTGCAGCTCACGGCAGGGGATCTTCACACCTGTGGGATCCGATCAGATGGCTCAACAATTTGCTGGGGCGACAATGGAAGCGGACAGCTCACCGTACCAGCAGGAATCTTCGTACAATTGAGTGCGCGGCGGTTACACACCTGTGCTGTCAAGGCGGACAACACCTTGGTATGCTGGGGCAGCAACAGTGATGGCGAGAGCTCGCCCCCTTCCGGCAGCTTCTCGCAGGTAGCTGCAGGCTATTTCAATGCCTGCGCGATTCGCAGTGACGGGACGATTGCCTGCTGGGGCAGCGACAGCGCCGGTCAAAGCACTCCACCTTCGGGCACGTTCCTGTCGCTCAGCGCCGAAAGTGACCATGCTTGCGCCGTCCGCAGTGACGGCACGGTCGCCTGCTGGGGGAACGACGGCTCTGGTCAGAGCTCACCTCCGTAAGCATGGGCGATCCGCAAGTCGACCGCCCCAATGAACCGTGGCCTGGGGGCACGAATTGTCTGTTCGGCGTGTTGCGGTCTTTGTCTCTGAGCGGCCTGCCTAGGGCGAGAGGCCTCGCGGACCGCTCACCCTAGCCCACGTATCAGCGAGCGTGAGCAGCAGCGCCGTATTCCGGTCACTATGGCGTTCTGTGGAGATGATGCGACTGTCGGTACACTCACGCTGTCGCTCACTACGCCCCCGTCTCCCATGCGCCCCTACGAACATGCTCACTCCTACGTCGGCACACGCCGTCTGCCACCGGACGCGGGCCGGCTCTGCGGCCCGCCATTACCCGACAGACTCCAATTATGGCCGCGTGTAGTCCAAGGTGTAGTCGCCCGTGTTGTGTCCGCTTCCATTGCTCGATTCCACTGCCAGGCTGTTGATGCCTGCGCCTGCGGGGATGGTGGCGGTCATCGATTCTTGCAGGCCACAAGTACTGGCGCCGTTGTCATTGTCGGCACAGGCAGTGGAGTCGTTGCGTGGGGTCTGCAAGAACAGTATTACGCTGAGGTTCAAGTCCAAGCTCTTGCAGGTCGACGCGCTGAAATCCACACCGGCGTAGTCAGGGCATGAAACCCACCAGTAGGTTTGCTCGGGGCCAACTGCCTCGCAAGCACCCAACCTTCCGATGCCATTAAGCGTTCCGGTCAAGCTACCCGATCCTGGTGGCAGGCCGAAAACACTGCCGACTCCGACGGGCGCGTGCTGAAAGTGAATGGTCGCGGTTCCCGATTCACCGTTGCTACCGCTGAGCACGAGGTAGTGGCGTCCGCTCTGGAGGACGGCGAAGACTTGCGACTGAGTGGAATCGCAGTCGTCGTCGCTACAGGTGACCATTCCGTCGACTGGCTTTGGCTCCGTCAGGGGACAGGTCGTGCTGAGTGCAAGGATCGTGTTCCAGGGGGTGCCGAAGGTATCGGCGTAAACCATTTCGGGCCGGTCCAGGTAGAAGGACAATACGATATCGCTACCACCGGCTGCGCAGGGAAGCTCGAAGTCGTGGCTCTCGCCATCCGTGGTAACGGTCAGGTCGACGTGGGGATTGTCGAGAGGGATCACTATTGGATTGTCGCAACTATTGGGGACGTAGACATCGATCGCCGCGTCCAGGACACCGGTGTTCTGTGGAACGTCTTTCGTGGCGTCCTTGACGTCGCCAGGACTCCTCGCGTCCGCAGCGTCTCGACTGTCTAGCGAGGCGCCGGCTTCACTCGAAGCGGCGTCCTTGGCATCGCCTACCTTGGAAGTATCGATCGAGGCCGGCACGTCAAGGCGATTCCCCGCCTCCGTTGAAGCTGCGGAGTCGCGCGCATCTCGTCTTGCGCCATCGAGGGCCGCCCCGCCGCCGTCATTGGAACCACCATCTTTCGAGCCGTCTTTCCCGCTGCTCGAGCATGCGACAAGCAGGAGGCACAACTGCAATGTGGGTGCGAGATTTCTCAGGGAGCACATGGTGAACAACTAAATCGACCTTGGTCTCGAAATCTTGAACGTGACGCTCTTAACAAAAGCGGCCTTTGGGTCGAAGACCTTCCTGCAACGGAGTTTTCCGGTACAACGCGACAGGTGACCAGACGGGATCTCCTGTCGTCCCAGGGAGCGGACGGCGCTCGTCCTGGAACTATCCGTCAATAGTCAGGAGGTCACGTTATGTTCCACACGAGACGAGGACTAGGGCATTTGGGGTTGGCGCTCGCCTTCACTGGTGCTGCAGCTTGCAGCCAGTCGAATCAGGCGAAGCCCATCGATTTCACCGCGAACGGGTTCGACGGATTCGAGGACACTAGCTTCGACATCTTGTCGCAGCCTTGCTCCTTTCCGACGACTGGCGCTCTGGCCGGCGGCATGATTGTCAACCTGGCCGCAAATGAGACTGGCTATCTCTTCCTGCGGGCGAGCGACGGTTATGTCGTCGCCAACGGAGCCGACGCTAGTGGCAACGAATGCAAGATTTTGGCTTCGAGCTTGACCGGCGCGACCGGCAAGAAGATCGCCGTTTATGGCACGGACGGTGCGAGCTACCAGAAGCTCATCCTCGACTTCTACAACGGTGTCTGGGCGCAGGCCGCCACGGCTTCTACGGCCATCACGACCACCGACAACTCGGTGGTTCAGGTCAATTTCAGCCATGTGGCGAGCGGCACCGAATCGATCTCGGGGACCATGAACGAGATCAAGATCCGAGGAACCGCGAATGCCGACAACTTCGTCTTCACCACGCCCGCGAGCCAGTCCGGCGACCCGAAGCTGTGGGTCTCCTACTTGTCCGCGGCAACCGGAACCGCGCCCGCCCCCACGACTGCCGTGGCACAGCGCGCTGCGAACATGGCAGACGTGAGCATCAAGCACGCTGACTTTGTCAAGGTCAGCACTGGCCCCGGCAATGACATCATCGACCAGCGTGGCTTGGGCGGCACCTCGACGGCGGCACCGGCCGCGCTTCGCGGTGGGATCAGCTTCTATGCTTGGGGCGGCGACGGCGACGACATCATCTATAGCGGCGGAGCCTCGCTGAACGGTGTCTCGAACTTCCTCTACGGCGGAGCCGGCAACGACAAGTTCATTCAGTCGAACTACTGCTCCAGGGATGTCATCGATGGCGACGGAAGCACCGGCACAGCTGGTGTGGATACCGTCGACTACAGCGCCAAGACCGCCAAGCTGAAGGTAACGGTTGGAAGTGCGAACGTGACCGGCGTAGCCGCCCACGCCAGCCTGACTTGTGTGCCGAGGGCGACCACCTTGAACAACGAGCGCTTCACCTTGAACGACGGGACGGGGACGAATACGCCCACGGTCTTCGAGTTCAAGTCGGAGTTCGCGGCGTCGGGATCGATCGCGATCAATACCGCCACTTCGGTTGCACAAGGGGACCGTTTCTCACTGAGCAATGGGGTTGTGACCGATACTTTCACTTTCGACACCGGTACACTCACGACACAGACTGCCCCCCACTACGCGATTGATATCTCGACCCTTTCGGGTACGAAATCGGCAGTCGTGGGTCAAATGATCGCGGCCCTCAACACTACGACTTTGTCGGCCACCTTCACGTTCACGGAAAG
>CAZTTW010000122.1:0-9066 GCA_964616265.1 uncultured Myxococcales bacterium
GTCACGAGACCTCGCCCGAGGACATCCGCGGCATGAACGCGTCGCTCGGCTTCATCACCGCCTTCGGTGGTATGACCTCGCACGCCGCCCTTGTCGCCCGTCAAATGGGCAAGGTGTGCATCGTCGGTTGCGATGTCATCTCGTTCGACTACCACGCCCGCACCATGACCGTGAATTCGGCCAAGGGAACCACGGTGCTCAAGGAAGGCGACTGGGTGTCGCTCGACGGTTTTACCGGCGAGTTCATCAACGGACGCATCGACACCACGCCGTCGGAAGTCATTCGCGTGCTCATCGAGAAGAACCTCGACCCGAAGCAGGCGCCTGTCTACCAGCAGTATGCCAAGCTGATGACCTGGGCCGATGCCGCTCGTCGGCTGAAGGTCCGCGCCAACGCCGACCAGCCCGATCAGGCCGAAGCCGCCGTCGCCTTTGGCGCCGAAGGCATCGGTCTTTGCCGAACCGAGCACATGTTCTTCGGCGAGGGCAAGATCGGGCCGATGCGCGAGATGATCGTTGCCGAGAACGAGCAGGCTCGCCGCGCCGCCTTGGCCAAACTGTTGCCGCTGCAGCGGGAAGACTTCGCGGGAATTTTCCGCGCGATGGGCGGCCGCCCAGTGACCATCCGGACGCTGGATCCGCCGTTGCATGAGTTCCTCCCGCACGACGAAGCGGGCATGAAGGAATTGGCCCAGGCGACGGGAAAGACCCTCGAAACGATCAAGCAGCGCATTGCTGACTTGCACGAGTCGAACCCGATGCTCGGACACCGTGGCTGCCGTCTCGGCGTCACCTATCCCGAAATCACCGAAATGCAGGCCCGCGCGATCCTCGAGGCTGCGGTCCAGGTGAACAAGGAAGGCATCAAGACCGAGCCGGAAATCATGATCCCGCTCATCGGGACCAAGAAAGAGCTCGACCTGCAAGTCGCCATCGTCCGCGAAACGGCCGCCAAGGTGATGGCCGAGACGAAGTCGAAGCTGAAGTACATGGTCGGCACGATGATCGAGATTCCGCGGGCCGCTATCACCGCCGAGAAGATCGCGGAGACTGCCGAGTTCTTCTCGTTCGGTACCAACGACCTCACGCAGACGACCTTCGGACTGTCGCGCGACGACGTTCCGAAGGTTCTCTCGGCGTACCTCGACAAGGAGATCTACAAGGTGGATCCGTTCGTGTCGATCGACCGCGAGGGCGTCGGCTTCCTCATGAATCACGCCGTGATTGCCGGCCGCAAGACCCGCAAGGATCTCAAGTGCGGCATCTGCGGCGAGCATGGTGGCGACCCGTCCTCGGTCGAGTTCTGCGACTCGATCGGTCTCAACTACGTCTCCTGCTCGCCCTACCGCTTGCCGATCGCTCGATTGGCCGCGGCCCAGGCTGTCCTGAAGAAGTAGTGGCTAATCGCTCACCACAGAGCGCACGAGTGCCGTCGGGTTCCTCCCGGCGGCACTTCCTGCGAAGCCCCAAGATCGACCACGGCGTCGGCCGCGGCGGTCTTTTTCGGGGAGCTCGCAGGGCTGAAAGCGAGCCGAGCACGAGAAGGAATTCTCTAGCTGCGCTTGCTCTTCTGGCGTTCGCAATTCCCGTGGTGACGATTGGCGGCGGGTGCAATTTCGGCGAAAGCGGCATTGCACCTCCCGCCAATCGGATTTTCCTTCCGGCTGGCGTGGCTGCCGACAACCGAAGCCAGGTCCTCTATGTCGTAAACTCCAATTCGGACTTGCGCTTTAACGCGGGGACGGTGGTGGCCGTCGACCTGGACCAAGTGAACGCAGTACGGGAAGCCGCGCTAGCGGCAGCAACGTGTGCTCGAGACTCGAGTCTTCCCGAATGCCAGGGCCAAACCCTGCAGAATCCGCTTCCTTGTACCAAGACTCGCTTTTCGCGAACCGAAGCCGTGCCCGACAACTACTGCTGCTGGGATCTCGTCGACAGCAACATCCTGAATTGCAACGAGCCGCAGTTCATTCATTCGGAGGCGACGGTTGCCATCGGTAGCTTTGGGGGTGCGGTCCAACTGCAGCAGCCGGACGACGGCACGGATTTCCGACGTCTGTTCGTGGCCGTTCGGGCCGAACCGTCCATAACCTTTGCAGATGTCATCATCCAGGGCGATGCCTCTGCGCTCGGAGGCAAGAGCGTTGCCATGCGCTGCCAAGGTCCCCGGAGCGAAGCCTGGACGCAACAGCCGCTCGGCTACTGCGACGACAACTGGAAGGTTCGACGACCCGGAGGTGCCACGCCAGGCGCACTCGTGCTGCCGGAAGAGCCCCATTCCATGCGGCTCGACCCGACGCGGGGCGCACTCTTTGTTGGCCACTTGACGGTTCTGGCTAACAACTTGGTTCAGGGTGGAGGCGTATCGAGCATCGACGTCTGCGATCATCAAAACGTTCGCTTTGCGGGTCATACGGATGCCACTTTTATTCCCCAAAGCCTCTCGCAGTCGGTGGCGTCGCTTTCGCCAGGAGATCCGGCGAACCTATCCAACATCGTGTATGCCGGCGCGCAATCTTCAGCTGCGATCAGCGGCCTGGCCTTGCAATCTCCTCAAAAAAACTGCGCCGACGTCGCGGCCGGAGATCCTGACCGCGACCTGACGTTGGTCGCGGCGGAATCGTTCTACTCGTCGGCATTCCTTCCGCACGGGTCCGATATTCGCGGAATTCTCTTTTCCGAGGACGGCAGCGAGGCGTGGATACTGCATAAGAACGATGCGACGATCGCGACCAGTCCCGCAGCGCTCGTGGCGATCGATCGCCGAAGGACAGGCTTGAATGGCGAGCCCGCCAACACGCCCATCGATTTCGTGCAAGTCTGTGGCGGCCCGACGGAGATGCAAATGCATGGTGTCGGCCAGGACCAACGCATCTTCATCACCTGCTACGATACGGGGCAGATCTACGTGGTCGATCCAATCCACATGACAGTTACTGCCATCATCGACGCCGGAGCTGGACCTACCAACCTCGTGTTCTTGCCCACGGACCCGACCAAGGCGTACGTCGCGAGCTTCTTCAACAGCCACCTCTCCGCTATCGATCTCGCACCGGGTAGGACGGAAAACCATGTGGTTCTGCGCATCGGTTTGCCTCACGGATACGGACAATGAAGCGTCTACTCAAGGCTCCGCTGGTCGTCATTCTGGTCGCGGCGTGCTCGTCGACACCGGCGGTTATTCCCACCAGAAACCTCGAAAGTCCGTCGGACATGACTTTCGTTTGTCTCAAGACGGCTGCCGACAACACGGTTTCTGGCCAATCGATGAGCGAGTGCCACGGTCGGAACATCTTCGAGCCCAGTGCGACGGTCAATGGCCAACGGGTCTTGGGAACGTTCGCGTTCATCACCAATCCGGGCCGCAACGAGATCGCCGTGGCCGACATGGACCGCGGGCGGCTGCTCGACCTTGCGCCACTGACACCCGGCTACGGCATGCTTCCCGCGGGAAACGATCCCGAGGTCATTGCGGCCAGCCCGGATGGCTGTTGGGTGGTTACCGCCAATCACGCGAGCTGCGATTTCACCATGGTCGATCCTGCGCGCTTGCTCGCGGGGACGTTTACGTCGGGCTCGACCGTTGCGTCGCCTGTCACGGGGGCAGGGGACGTCTCGCGTAAAATTGCGGTCCGCAGGGCGAGCGGCTCTACATTGGCCGCATCGATTGGTGAGATTGCGCTTCTCCCGGCGCCCGACGCAGGAACAAGTTGCGGCCCGGCGGCGACGACGACTCCACACGCGGTGGCGACGTTTCCAGGCTGCGACATGGTTGCGCTGCTCGATTTCTCCTTTGCTGCTGGAAGCGCAACCATCGTCGACGCCTACTACGTTCGTCCGGACGGTCTTGTCGCAGCCGGCGCGGACCCGATTTGTCCAGCCGAATGCGACCTGGGCGGCGTCGACGCGGGCGGCCCGTCCGAATCCGGCGTCGACGCGAGCACATCTGCGATCGACGGCGGCCTCTCGCCCACTGCCGACGGCGGTTCCGCGGCGTCTTACCTGAATGCCCTCGCGCTCGTACCCGACGGAAGCCGCGTTTACGTGGGGAGCTTGACCGGCGACAGCGTCACTTCGCTCGACTTGTCCTTCGACACGGGATTCGCAAACCCCAGCCGCGTCAAGCTCGCCGAAAATCCGGGCGGCATTCGTCGACTCCGGTTCAACGTCGACCCCTACGCAACGGTGGGCACGATCGAGGGCAAGTTCCTCGACGACCGCGGCAAGTTTCTCTACGCCTTCACCAACGATGATTCCGTCCGCGTGATTAATATCGACGGCCAGCCGGTCGAGTGCGACGTGAACCTGGTGCTCGATAGTACCGACCAGCGGCCCTGCCATCCGATTGGTGAACCGGGTTTTCACCGTCGGCCACTGGCCCAAGGCCCCGGTCTTCGCGTACCGGTCCTCTCCAATCCCGACAGCACGCCGCCGGTTCCTCGCGATATTACCTTCGCCGAGATCCGGCCGGTGAACGGCGCCGATACCTATTACCAATCGCTGAGTGGACAGTTCGGATTCCTGTTGGCATCGAGCGGACAGGTCTACGTCGTCAACCTTGCCCCGCAGCCAGCACTTGCTGACTCGACTGCTTCTTTGGGCACGACATCGCCAAGCATGGCCACGCATTCCTTCCGCGAGTCGCGCGACCTTGGCAAATCAGGGATCACGACCATCGCGCTGAGCGTGGTGCCTCAGCATTCGATCATCGGCACCGACCAGGCGTTCCCGACCACGGAGAATTACTCCGCTTCGGACGGACCGCTCATCCAGCCGTTTTCGAATGACACGCCCAGGAGTTACCTCGACTTTCCGGATCTCTACGCGCCGGTGTCGCCCGTCTGGAACGTGACCTGGGAGGGCCCGCTTCCCAATGCCAGTCGGACAACGGGGCTGGTCGTGGGCAAGTCAGACTCTCTCGCTGGCGTACTGAACGATAGTGGCGCCGATTTCTGTGCTAGCGGCGTCCAGGTCGGCGACATTCTGATGTTCTCTGGATGTACGCAGGATACGGATTGCCAGCCCGACGATCAGTTCACGTGCCAGGTGACCGTGTCCGGCGGTCCACGCCTGTGTCTGCCACGTGATTCGGCCGCCGCCGCGGAAGTGGTCAACAATACGAGCTGCGCACAGTTCCTTGGCAGCCGCGTGCGCTACGAAGTTGCGGCGGTGACGGCGACGAGCCTGCAGCTACAGCTCAAGCTGGACGAAGTTCCAAAGACGACACTGAACCCGTGTCAGCAAAACAGCGACTGCTGGCCGGACATCGACCACGGCAAAGGGGGGACCGACTCGCCTGACGGTGGCATCAGCAAGAAATTCGAGTGTCTCGCGGTCCGCGAAGGCGAGACTCATCGCTGCGTAAAGCGCTGTGAACACGACTCCGATTGCCGGGCGGGCAACGTTTGCGGAGACTTGGCCGGCTCGTCGGTGGGCAAGCTTTGCGTCGAGGCACCTCCGATCTACGAAGCCTGCTTCCCGCAGGCGAGGACGGTTGGTACCCTGCGACCGACGGTCGCCTACAGCGTGCGCGCCGGGCATGCTTTCACGGTGTCGGGCTCGTTGATGCCGAGTCTTTCGCCCTTCAAGCGAACCTCGTCCGACGCCGCCGCCTCCTGTGCAGCTCAGCCCCTCGCGGATCCGTCGCTCGTGGCGCGCATTCCGCTGTCGGCGCCCCGCTGCCCGGATGCCTTCATTGCTCAAGCCAGCTCTGCAAACGGTCCGTATGTTCAGCAGCTGAGCGCGCAGCCGGGCAGCAATCCTTGCCTCTACAGCGGTGCCACCCCTCACGACGACGCGACGGCCTCCTCCACCAATCCGGACCTCGCGACCAATGTCCGTGCTTTTTTTCAGAATCCACAGATTCGCTTCGTTCTTTCCAACCTCAATCAATACGCGGGCGACTTGCTGTCGATTCACTTCGAATTGCAATACGGATACAGCCCACTGACCGCGTATATCCCGAGCTACGAAGTCCTCTTGACGATGGGGACGAGAATCATTGCCGGCCCGACGCAGACGCCGGAAAGCCCGCTTTGGAGCAACCTCGCCAATCTCATCAGCTATCCGTACATCTACGTCGTCGATCAGGGAAAAACCGCGCTTACGGCGGGAAGCCATGGACAGGTCTTGCGTGTCAATCCACGCAGTGGCAGCACCCAGATCGTCAGCTTCGACAACACGCTCTCCGGCAGCACGCCCTTCCAAATTCAGTAGCAGCGAAACAGCTGCTCACGAAGTTGACAAGTGGTAGGCGGTTAACCTACATTGTAGGTTAATGAGCGACAGCGTCCGTAGCACAGCACGTGAGCTTCTCCGCACGGCGATCCGTGCCGCTCAGGCCGAGAGGCTTGGCTCCGATCCCACCGCCGAGCAGGTTCCCCTCGAGCGCCCCAAGCGTCCTGAGCACGGCGATTATGCAAGCAACGTTGCGCTTGCGCTTGCCAAGCAAGTAGGCAAACCGCCGCGCGTGATCGGCGAAGCGATCGCGAAGCATTTGCGTGCCATCGGCGACGCGAACCTCGCGGAAGTCACCGTCGCCGGGCCAGGCTTCGTCAATCTTCGTTTTTCGGATGCTTTCTGGCAGCGTCGTTTGCTCGACATCCGACAAGCCGGGCGCCAGTGGGGCAGGGGAGAAGCGAAGGCGCATCCCAAGCTGTGCATCGAATATCTATCGGCGAATCCCACGGGCCCGCTGCACTTTGCGCACGGACGGCACGCCGCGGTCGGCGATTCGCTCACCCGCCTGCTGCGTTTCGCCGGCTACGACGTGGTTCGCGAGTTCTATCTCAACGACGCTGGCAACCAGGTCGCCATGCTCGCGCTGTCGGTGTGGACCCGCTACATGGAAGCGGCCCGCACGGCCGATGCCAGCGTTCCCGAAGTCACATTCCCCGAGAACGGCTACCGAGGGGACTACATCCGCGGCATCGCGAAGCAGCTTTTCGAACGCGACGGTCGTCGCTGGATTGGCAAGGAGCCGCCGGCCGACATCGAACCCATCAAACGTTTTGCCATCGACGCCTGCCTGGCCATGATTCGCGGCACCTTGGCTCGCTTCGAGGTCGACTTCGACGTCTGGCAGAGCGAGCGTGCTCTGCACGAGGCGGGTGAGGTCGAGGCCACGCTTGAAGTGCTCGACAAGGCCGGTTTCATCGAACGGAAAGACAACGCGGTTTGGCTGCGCACGACCGCACTGTGGGGCGACGACAAGGATCGCGTCGTCGTCAAATCCGACGGCTTGCCGACCTATCTGCTCGCCGATATCGCTTATCACCGCAAGAAGTTGGCGCGCGGCTTCGACCTTCTGTGCGACATCTGGGGCGCCGATCACCACGGGCACATTCCACGCATGCAGGCTGCGCTGAAAGCGCTGGGAGACGATCCCGAGAAGCTCTCCGTCATTCTGATTCAGATGGTTAGTCTTCTGCGCGACGGAAAGCCCGTCGCCATGGGCAAGCGCGAAGGCGAATTCGTCACGCTCGACGCCGTAGTCGACGAGGTCGGCCACGATGCCACGCGCTTCTTCTACCTCATGCGCCGGCACGACACGCCGCTGGAGTTCGATCTCGAGCTCGCCAAGCGGCAGTCGATGGACAATCCTGTCTACTACGCACAGTACGCCCATGCCCGCTGCGCTTCGTTGCTTCGGCGCGCGCGGGAGCTGGATGCGCCCAAGCACGAGGTGACAGCCGAGCTCTTGTCCGCATTGGCGCTACCGGAGGAGATCGCGATTCTTCGCCGGCTGTCCGATTTTCCGGACTTCGTCGCCGACGCCGCCGCCGCACGCGAGCCGCACCGGCTGGTGCAATACATCCAAGACTTGGCCGCCGATTTCCAGAGCTACTACACGTGCCTGCAAAAAGTTCACGGCGACAGCATCTTGCCGCAGCAGCGACAGCGCGTCGGAGCTTGGCGCACGACCTGGGACTGGCAAAAGACCTCGGCGCGTCTCGCGTGGGTTGAGGCGATTCGCCAGGTTCTCGACAGCGCGCTGTCCTTGCTCGGCGTGTCCGCGCCGCAGGAAATGAACCGCGCCGAAAGCACCGACGAGGCCGAGGAGCCCTAACCGCACCGTTAACGTTTGTTCCAATTACCGCCGATTTCGCCGAGGAGAAAGCCATGGGATACACTTCAGGAACAACGATGGAAGATCGAGGCCTGCGTGATATCGAACGTTGGCGCGACAAGATCGAGGTGCGCCTCGACAATCGCCAGGTCTTCTTTCTGTTCTTTGGCAGCGCCCTGGTGGCCTGCATGCTCTTCGTTCTCGGGGTCATCGTCGGCAAGCGACTGGAGTCGCGAGGCCGCGCGGTTTCGCCGGAAATCGAGGATCCTTTGGCACTGCTCGACAAAGTCGCGACCAGCCCGCGGCCAGCGCAAGCCGCCGTCACTTTTCCACAAGCGCTGTTTGGCGCCAAGAATGGCGACAAGCACGCGGCGAAGAAGACGGCCTTGGTGACCGCGCCCGCAGAAGCGGCTCCAGCGCCGCAGCCGGCCGCGCCGAGCAAGCCACTAGAGGCTGCACCGGCAGTCCCGCCGCAGACAAGCGCAAGCAAGACTGTCCTCGCTGCCAACAAGCCCGAGAGCAAGCCGGTCGCCCTTGCGGTCAAGCCCGAGAGCAAGCCCTCGCCCCTTGTAGCGGCTCCGGCCGAGCAACCGGCTGAGCCTGCACCCGCCAAGGTCAAGCCGACCGAGGCCAAGGAAGGCAAGCCAGCAGCTATCCCGACGATTGCGGCTGCGGTCGACAGCAAGAACAAGGGTCACTTCGCGTTGCAATTGAGCTCGTTCCAGGACAAGAGCGAGGCACAGGCCTTTGCGCAGAAGTTCGACGGCGAGCGCCCCTATCTCATCGTGTCGGACATTCCTGGTAAAGGCACCTGGTACCGCGTCCGCGTTGGTGACTATCCGACTGCCAAGGACGCCGTCGCCGCGAAGCAGGCCTTCGAGAAAAAGCACAACGTCATTGCCTATGTCGAGCAGAAGTAGGCGCCGGCAGTATTCATGAGCCCGCACCAAGTTGAATCTCGCGCGGGCTAGGCAAACGCGTGGGGAGCCGCCGAGCTT
>CAZTTW010000123.1:0-9050 GCA_964616265.1 uncultured Myxococcales bacterium
ACGCCTCGAAGTCGTGGCCGAAGCAGGTCGACGACGCCGGCAACGTGATCATGCATAACTTCAGCTTCACCAGCGAGGTGCTCTACTGGTTCAAGTTCGACAAGAGCAAGACCTACACCCTCGATTTCGTGGGCGACGACGACGTCTGGGTGTTCATCAACCGCAAGCTCGCAGTCGACCTGGGCGGTATCCACTCGCCCGTCAACGGGACCATCGTGATCGGCTCGAACGGCAACGGTACCACCACGGTGACCTCGTTCGATTCCCAGGGCGTCGCCACCACCCCGACCACGTCGACCGCCAACCTGGGCTTGCAGGACGGCCAAGTCTACGAGATCGCCGTTTTTCAAGCCGAACGCCAGACCACTGGCTCGTCCTATAAGCTGACGTTGAGCGGATTCAACGCCGCGCCCAGCCTGTGCAAGCCCGACTGCGGCGACGGCGTGCTGGAAATCGGCGAAGAATGCGACGATGGCCCGGACAACGGCAAGGGCGGCTACGGAACGTGCGCTGCCGATTGCACGCTGCAGGCCGGCTTCTGCGGCGACGGCACCATCAACGGCGACGAGGACTGCGACGATGGCCCCCTGAACGGCACCGACAAGCATTGCCCGTCTGGCTGCCACTACATCGTCCCCATTTTGTAGGTCAAAAAATCCGCCGGGCGGCTGCGAAAATCGTCGTACACTCGGGCATCTTCCATGCTCGACATCCGCCTCGTCCGTGAAAAACCCGATGAAGTCCGCGAAGGGCTGCGCAAGCTCTTCTCGGACGTGAACCTCGACGCTGTCATCGCCCTCGACGACGACGTGCGCAGGCTGAAGAACGATTCGCAGAGTATTCAAGCCGAGCAGAATCGCCTTTCGAAAGAGATCGCCAAAGCGCCCACGCCCGAAGCGCGCGAAGAAGTAAAGCGCAAGGGCGCCGAGCTCAAAGCAAAGAACGAGCAATTGCTCAAGGATCTCGCCGAAAAGGAGGCTGCCCTCGACGAACGACTGCTGGAGTTCCCCAACCTTCCGCACCCGTCGGTGCCAGTCGGCAAGGACGAAGCGGAAAACCGCGTCCTGCGCGAGGAAGGCAGCAAGCGCCGCTACGACTTTGCGCCGCAAGCGCACTGGGATCTCGGCCCACGCTGGGGGGTCATCGATTTCGACCGCGGTGTAAAAATCTCGGGCAGCCGCTTCTACGTGCTCAAGGCCTGGGGCGCACGTCTGCAGCGCGCGCTCATCTCGTTCATGCTCGACCTGCACACGACCAAGCACGGCTATACCGAGATCTTGCCGCCCTATATGGTTCGCCGCGACTGCCTGGTCGGCACCGGCAACCTGCCCAAATTCGGCGACAACCTCTACCGCGACATCAGCGAAGACTTTTGGTTCATTCCGACCGCGGAAGTCCCCGTGACCAATCTCTACCGCGAGGAAGTGCTCGACGGTGCGCAGTTGCCCATCAAGCACGTCGCGTTCACCGCCTGCTTCCGCCGCGAGCAGATGGCCGCGGGCCGCGACACCCGCGGCATCAAGCGCGGGCACCAATTCGACAAGGTCGAGCTGGTCAAATTCGTGCGGCCGGAAACTTCCATGGACGAGCTCAAGGGTCTCCTGTCCGACGCGGAAGACGTCCTCAAAGCGCTGGAGCTCCCCTACCGCGTGATCGAGATGTGCACCGGCGACCTGTCGTTTTCGGCCATGGTCAAGTACGACCTCGAGCTGTGGGCGCCAGGCTGTGGCGAGTGGCTGGAAGTCAGCTCGTGCTCGAACTTCGGTGACTTTCAGGCCCGCCGCGCGAAGATCCGCTTCAAGGACGGCAAGGAGAAGAACCGCTTCGTGCACACGCTCAACGGTTCGGCGCTGGCGCTGCCGCGAACCCTGATTGGCGTGCTCGAGACCTACCAGCGCGCCGACGGAAAGCTCGACGTTCCGACCGTGCTTCGCCCCTACATGGGCGGCGTCGAGGTGCTCGGGTAAGGCCGCGTGGAAGGCAAGCCGCTGGGACTCGCCGTTGTTTTTTCCGGCATCTTTGCCGTGGCCATCGGTGTGCTCATTCTCCACGCCGCCAGCGCGCCGCCGCCCACGCCCAAGCGCCCCGAGCCGCCGCCGCCACCCTCGGCGATGATCAACTCGGACATGCGCTTCTCCGTCCTCTATTACAAGGGGCTCGTCGAGCAGGACGCCAAATCATACGGAATCGCGCCACCGCCGTTCGAGGATTTGGCGCAACCGAACCCCTATTTCGACGAGCTCCACGGCAAGCAGAAGCTGCACCTCAAGGCGCCTATCGAGACTCGCCATTTGCGCGTCACGCTCGAAATCAGCAAGCAGACGACGATCATCGAGTCGCACTCGCTGTCCACGGATCACTTCGTCCTGCGCATCGAAAACCTGACGCCGTTCTTCCTCGCGTACCGGATCCAGACGACGGTCTCGGACAAGCACAAGTGCGTCATGAAGGCCGAGCTGCCCCATAACGCGATTGCGCTAGAGCCCCGGCAGACAATCCTGCGAACCGAGTGCCTGTACCGAAAAGACGCCGAAATCGAAGTCACCAGCATCGAGGTCATCGAGCTGCCCGAGCTTTCCGCCTACTACGTATCGCGCGTTCCACCCAACGCTACGCTGTATGACCCACGCACCGCATCCGGGCATACGCCACCGCGCGGGACCTTGTGCCCGCAAACATTCTCGTGGCGAGACATCAAGGAAGGCATCGACAAGAAGGAGCTCGGCTGGCGCGACGTCATCGACTTCTATGCGCGTCACAACTGCACGGAATACTCCTTTTTCAGATCCTATCGCTATCGCGGCGATCCCAGCGCACCCCTGCCCGCACGGTCACTCGACTAAAGCCTTAATTTTCGCTACATTACAACCCTAGTTATGACCAAGGCCGATCTTATCGCGGTGGTCGCCGACAAGCTCAAGTTCCCTTGGGCCCGAGCCGAGCTTCTCGTCGACCAGGTTTTTTCCTGCATGACCCAAGCGCTGCAGGAGGGCGACGGCATTGAGATCCGCGGTTTCGGAAGCTTCACGGTCCGCGACTACAAAGCCTACGAGGGACGAAACCCACGCACCGGTGACACCGTCCACGTCAGACCGAAGCGTCTAGCATTTTTCAAGGTGGGCAAAGAGCTGCGAGAGCGCGTAAACCAGAGTCGTCAAGGCGCCCAAGCGCAGCCAACAACAGCGCAGCCCCAGCCGCCCACCGTCGCTCCGACGACCCACGCGCCGTCGGAGTAGGCGCGGTCACGAGCGCGGCTCAAGCTCCCAGGCGCACTACCAGGCCGGCGTCTCCGTCGACCAGCACGAGGTCGCCGTCCTGCAAGAGTGTCGAAGCGCCGCGTGCACCAACCACGGCAGGAATCCGCCGCTCACGCGCCTGTGCTGCCACATGGTCGAGCGGTCCACCGGTGTCGGTGACGATGGCGCGCGCCTCGATGAGCGGCAGCTCGGTGGGAAGCAGCGTCGCTGCGACCAGAACCGCGCCTGCGTCCGTGCGCTCGCCGGGGCGATGGCGGCGCACCCGTCCGATCGCTCGTCCGCCCGTGCCTGCACCGCGAATGGCGGCTGCGTCGGTGGCTGGCGCCGAAGGCGGATTTTCTTTCGCCGCGAGCCACGCGTTTCGTCCCCGCGCCGCCAACGCCGCGAGATCGCTATCCGCGTTCGCGCCCGCGGCCACCGCGCGTGCCACCGCAAGCGGCAGATCGAAAACGTCGTCGACCCGCTTGAGGCGGCCCTGCTCGACGAGGCGACGGCCAAGCCCAAGCAGGGCCCGACGAACCGCGGCCTGCGTCCGGGCGTAGAGCCAGTCGTCGGCTTCGCCAAGCGCCACCGCAGTACGCGACAACTGCAAGGTCTGCCGCCAGGATTCGCGCAAGGATGCCTCCAGCGCAGCTTCCACTTCGCCGCTGATCTTCTGCCAATCGAGCGCTGGTGCCTCGTCGAACGACACGCGCGTAGCGAGCGCTTCGGACTGCTCGGCGTACGTGGCCACCGAGATGTCCCAGATGGGCGCCTCGTCACCAAACGTGGATAGGTAACGTGCCCGTGCCTCGTGCGCATCGCTGGACGCGGCCATCGCCTTGGCCAGCTCGGTGCGCTCGCTCGCCATCGACCGCACGCCACTGCGCAGAATCGGTAGCTGCTCGCGGGCGGCGGGAACGTGCTTTTCGAGAAACGCCCGCAAATTGCCGTGCGCTTTGCGCAGCGCCGGTTGCAGCATGCCGAAGATCGGCTCGTACGCGAAAAGAAAGGCGGAAAGGGCGTCCTCCAGAGCAGGCGCTTGCGGCAAGTGCGCAAGACGTGCGTCGACTGCGTTAGCCAAGGACGAGTAAAACTCCTCGGCCATTTCCGGCGGCAGAGCCGGTGGTGACCAGGCACCTTGGCGTGTGTAGAACAGGTACCCGCCGAGCACGCGCTGCCGAATGCCGATGTGGCAGTGCTCGTCGGCGAAGGCGACCAACCCCGCCTGCGCCGCGGACAGCGGCAACGGATTGTGGGCAGCATCCCAATGCCAGACCGACGGATCGCGTTCCGCCTCGGGTAAGTCCGCGAAGCCGGACCATGGCTTGGACGGCGCGGGCGGCTGGTACGGCCGCGTTTGCAAGTACACCAGCCGGCCGTCGCTTTTGACCCACTCGATCTCGCTGGCGCCGTCGTCCGAGACCAAGGCCGCAAGAGCATCCGCCAGCTTGGCACGATCCGCATCGTCCAGGCTTCCTCGCCGGGTCGTCACCAGCGGTTCGTGCATGGCCACGGGCGCGAACGCCGCGCTGCCTTCGGCCTGGCCGGACAGGAATTCGTGAACCAGCACGAACAGCGCCTCGGCGGCTGGGCGCGCGCCGTGCGCCAGCGCGTAGGCCACCGCGCCCGGAGCCAACACGGAAGCAAAGACCTTCCGTATCGCGTCCTCGACGCCGGCGGGCGGCACGTCTCGATACGACTCGTAAACGCCTGCCGCTAGCTGGCCAGCGGAGTCCTCACCAGCGAACGACGAACGCACGGCAAAGCTCGGTCCGCCAACCGCGGCCAAGCGAGCGCGCAACTCGGCGACAAAGCCGGGCGGCCACGGCGAGCGCAGCAGGCGCTCACGAAGCTGGTCGAGCCGGGCGAACGTGCCATCGTCGAGGTGGGTAAAGGTTGGGACCTCGGGACAAAGCGCGGCGAACACATCGCGGGTCACGGTGAAGCCCCGGGGCGTCGGCAGGTTCCTCGCCGCCAGCCGCGCCAGCGAGCGCGCCTTGCCGGCCAGGCCCGAGAGCGCCCGCCCATGCTCGTCGGGACGCAGGTCCGCAAAGAAAGACATGCGCGAACTGTAGCAGCTGCCGCGGTTCTTTCGCGTCGGATACCATTGCAGCCAGACCCCGACGCCTCCTATAGTGCGCGCCATGCGCGGCCCCCTTTTGTCCGGCGCCCTTGGCAGCCCCGCCACGCTCGAGCGCGTGTGCAGCCTCGTGCGTGAGCGGTCGCCCGTTGTCGTGCTATCGGCGTTGTGGCTGGCCGAAACGTTGGCGTCCGAGATCGCGGTGCTGGCGCTGGTCGAGGACGATAAGCGTTCGGCCGCGCAAAGGGCCTTGCGGCGCGCGCGCAAAGCAGGAAACCGCCTCGACGTCGTGATTGCCGCCGCCGAAGTGCCGCTCGCGCCCGCCAGCGTGGGTGCGGTCGTGCTCGACAGCTTGGTCGATATCGAAGAGGAGAGCGCCGCGCGCGATCTCATCGTTGCGCTGTTGCCCGCGCTCAAGCCGGGGGCGGTCGTCGTCTCACTCGATGCCACCAAGAGCCCACCGCTCGAAGCGCGCGCCTCCGAGATTTTCCTGGCGTCGAGCTTGGCGAAGATCGCGCAGGCACGTCCGCGCGAAGGCGCCCTGGTCACGACCGGCTTCGCCCCCCACCCCGCCGTTTGCGCCGCGCGCTTCGCTGCCTTGGCCAGCGAGCAATGAAGAAGTGATGCCGCCAGCCTGGCGGTCTATTCTTTGACCGAACATGCACCGGAAGATGCAGCGGAAAATGCGCCGGACCTTGCTGGCTCTCGCGGTTTCCCTGCTGCTGCATGTGGCTGCGGTCGCAGTCGCGATCGCCGTCGGGCTCTGGCAGACCGCGAACCTCATTCCCCGGGTCAAGGTGCAACCCATCGCCGTCGAGGTGAACGATCTGCCGTTAGGGAAGCCGCTTCCGCCGCAGTCTACGGCTCACCCGTCGACGAACGAGCTGCCCATGCGCGCGGCACGAAAACCCAAAGTGCACACGGCGACGGCGCAACAAGGCGTCGTTGTTCCCTCGCCGGACGCTGGAGCCCACGAGTCAAAGAGCGATGCCGGTGTACTAGCCAAGACAAACTACGACGGCGGCGGCAGCAGCATCGACGGCGGGCGACGGCACCCCGGCGATTTGCGCCAAGCCGGCCCCGAAGGATCGCGCTTGGTTGCGCTCTTCCGCATCGATCGGCTGCGCGCCTCCGCCGATAGCGAGAGCACCATCGCCGCCGTGGATCGCCTGCTACTGCTTCTACCCGATCGACGCCGACTCATCGAAGGCAGCGGCCTCGATCTCTACCGCGACTTCGATTCCCTGCTCATCGCCACGCCCGATCCGACCGACGACGCGGTGACCTTCCTGGCTGCTCGCCATCACCTCGGCGAGGCAGCTTTCAAGGCCGCGCTCGACCGCAGCGCCAAAGCCGCGAAAAAATCCATCGCCTGGCGATCCGTCGAGGGAAGGCCGGTCGGCATCCGCCAAAGCACAAACCGCGCTGGCCTCGATCGCGACGATCGCGTGTTGGTGCTGCCGGCACCGGCGCTCGCCATCATCGCCACGCCAGCCTACGCCGGACAGCTGCTCGGCACCGAGATACGTGCGCCAGAGAAAGCTCGGCAAATCGACGGCGGAGCATCCGACGCCGGTCCAGCGCAACCACGGCCCCGCGAGCGGCCGAGCTGGCCCGAAATCGTCGCGCGCATCGAAGCAGAGGACAGCGCCCTTCCCGACGACGCCGCCTTCATGATGACGGCGAGCAACCTCTTCGGCAAGGCCGCGCCCGAGCTGGTCGTGGTTCCGCCGACGCGCGGCCAGAGCGACGACCAACCATTGCGACCCGTGGGAAGCGATCCGCCGCCCCAATCGGTCACTCTTCTCGTCGGCGTCGAGTCGCCGTTTCTCGCGATCTCAGCCGAGTTCAGCAGTGCCGCCGACGCCGACCGGTGGGAGCGCGATCTGCCGACCTGGAAGCACAAGATCGCCATGAACCCCATCGTCATCCTGGCCGGCTTCTCGTCGCTCGTGGGACGAGCGGAAAACACTCGCGAGGACAACATGCTGCAAACGCGCATCGAGCTGTCGACCGCGGAGCTACAGCGTCTGCTCAACGTCATCGCAAACCTGACCCAATCGATGCTGGCGGGGCAGAAGCCGTAAAGCCCCCGCAGCGGCAGGTCACGGGCGGTGTCGTTGTCTGGCGAGCTTGTGGGTAGACTCGCCGACTGGCCGTTCGAAGGCGAGGGTCATCGGGAAGACCGCGCGCAACACGATAGTAGAATGACCGGAGGTCGGCGCATCGCTGATGCGCACGCGGCGCATGGCCGTCGCGGCGCACTCGGCTGCAGCACCATCCAGTGAACCTTCGGAGGCAAACCCCACAGAGCCGATGAGACCGCCCGGTTCGACGTAGGCGACCACATCCACGTCGGAAGTGGCCATGGTGCCGCAGCCCGCGAGATCCTCCGAAATGCCGTAGAGATGACGAGCCAGCTCTTCTCCACTCCACGGGATCACACTGCGCTCGCCCGTCGATTCGAAGGTCATCGAATACTCGAAGTCGGTGCCCTTGCGACCTTCGGGCGGGGGAAAGACGATCCGCTTGCCCTGGGCGACCAGACAACTCTCGACGGGAAAGCTGCCAAGACCGTTGCGAATCACTTGCACGTCGGAGACGTCGCCTTTGCCGCTCACCACGAATCGCATCACGACTTGCCCCGACAGATACTTGCGCGCGTCGCCCGCGCGGGAAAAACACGCTGACAGCGCCCGGATGTGCGGCTTCATCGCGCGATCGACTACGCGTTCATCCAAAACGCCCATGGACATTTCCATGCCCATGGACTGATCATCCCCCGAGACTTCGCCAGTCGCCCATCCGCTAGGTCGCGCACGACGCGCGCGCCGCTCATTCTTCGTCGGGCGAACCTCGGGTTCGGAAGCGCAACCAGCCAGGAGTGTCGTCAGGACGAGCCCCGCCAAGAGCGAAGATTTCAGCCTCATGCTTAGTAAGGCACTATACATTCTCAACGTCCAGGAAAACAGAACTTTCGCTTCTGGCCGATGCGCTTTCTACATGGGAGCCTCCTCTAGATCGGAATTGGTCTGAGAATCTTTACGACGCGGAAATCAAGACGTGTCTATTAATCGCGGACCGAGCCCGGCCGAGCGAGCAAGCCTGCCCGCGAGGCGCGACGAGCGCGCATAGCGCGGGCTATGTAAGCGAGGAGAAACGAAGCGGGCCGGCTGCGCAGCCCGCCTGGCGACGGGAGCGATTGATGGACACGTCTTCAGTACTGTGGCTCGAAGCGGTATTCGTACTGAATGTCGCCCGCACGGTCGAGCTTGGGGAACTCGAACTCCTTGACCGTCGCGACCAGACAAGTCTCGACATCCTTGTTGTTCAAGGTTCCGCCCATGATTTTCACGTCGCGAGCCGTGCCGTTGGTGTTGAGCGAAAGAAGAATCTTTACCGAGCCCTTGAAGTCACGCGTCTTCTTCTCGTTGAGCACGTCTTGGTAACACCGCCGAGCAGAGGCGTCGCGCTGCTGCAGCACCAAGTAGACATCGCCCTGCTTGTCGGGGGGAATGCCACCGGTGTCGATCCGGACATCTTCATTACCGTGCACGACCACGGGGATGGGTTTGCCTTCGTCGTTTGCCCCGCTCGTGGCGCAGGCGGCAAGCCCAAGAGAAGTTCCCATGGCGAACAAGACCGCGATCAGCTTCATTGCCTAGCCCTCCGCATTATTTGGTTTCGTGGGGAAACCAAACGGTCTTATTCCTTTAGCAGATTAGATGCAA
>CAZTTW010000124.1:0-9049 GCA_964616265.1 uncultured Myxococcales bacterium
CTGGAATTTCAAGCCAAGTACCCAGGCCCCGACGTTCTGCTGCGACCGGTGGCGATGCGCTTATCGTATCGGGAGAGCTTCGAGGTCCCTTCGCCGGATGCCTACGAGACCCTGCTGTGGGACGTGATGAACAACGATCCGACCCTGTTCATGCGCGCTGACCAAATCGAGGCGGCGTGGCAGGTGCTGATGCCCGTGCTCGACGCGTGGGCGGCGTCGCCTCCCCACAGGTTTCCCAATTACGCTGCCGGCTCGTGCGGCCCCAAGGCCGCCGACGAGTTGCTGGCGCGTGCGGGACATGCCTGGAGGCCGATCGCGTGAGGAAGGGCGTGCGATCCAGCGTTAAGGCGTGCTGACCACCTTGAGCATTCGGCGATTACTGGCCAACCACCAACAACGTGATGCTATTCGCGGCCACCGACAAGCCGCTGATCGCGCCCGCTGAGATGGTGGCGTTAGCAGCGGCTGCGGGAGCCGCGCCGTTTACGCTTTGATACACCTTCGCGGTCGCGCCGGCGGTGAAGTTGTTGAGGGTGACCGTCATGTTGGATTGGGCGGAGGTCCCCGTGTTAACGACCATGATCCACAGCGTCTTGGGATTGCTCGAGGAATCGGTCGCCGCATACACGTGAACGCCGGAATACGAGCTGGCCGCACCTACCGACACGTCGCCGAACTTGCCGCCCGAGCCGTCGTAGTTGCGGAACATCGCGAAGGCATTGTAGGCGTAACTGTGTGCGTAGTTGCCCTTGGAATCCTTGGGCACGAGAGAGGTCCAGTACGCAGCCGCACGGACACCGAGCACGCCAAAGGTCCCGAGGTAGTCGGCCTCGAGCGCGGCGGCGGCCGGGTCCGAAGTGTCGTTCGCGACGTTGTACTCGCTGACACAGATGGCGGTGCCCGGATAGGTCGAATTGATCCAGCCTTGAAAGTGCGAGAACGTGTTCGTCCACATCTGTTGTGCGGTGCCGGGGTAGTGGGTGTCGAGACAGTCGAAGATACGCCGGTGGTTGGTGTCCTCGTACTGCTTCCCCTTGGCCATCATCGCCATCGCGTACGACTTGTCGACCGTGTACGGGATGGCCATTCCGTTGCCCCACGTTCCGACGCCGCACTCGGTTTGCATCAAGTTGATCATGTCGTCCGGGTTCATGACGGACAGGAACAGCACCTGCGCGGTCGTATCCCCATTCTTGATAGCCGCCGCATAGGCGATCGAACTATTGATGATGTCGTCGTTCGGGGACACGCCCGCCTCATTGCCCGAGGCGATCTTCACCGAGTAGTCCATGCAGTTGGTGCCGGGGGGATAGAGCGATGGGTAGATGTCCTGCCGCAGGCCTTGCCAATTGTCGGGCTCATTGTCGAGCTGGTAGTACTTCAGACCGCCATTCGCAGCCGTCCCAAAAGTCGACACGAAATGGGATACCCAGTTGCCCATGAAGCTCGTGTCGAGATTGCTCGACCCCTTGTCGACCAGGATGGATTCCTGCGCGCCGATGGCTTTGCAACACGTCGCCGACGAGAGCAGGCCCCCGTCGGGAAGCTGCGGATAATTGCAGAAGCTGAGATTTTGACCGAGCTGCGCGCTGTAGGTGCTGTCGGACGTGGTGGCGACATTGGCCAGCCATCCGGTGATAGGAATCGTCATCAGGATATTGAGACCTCGGGACTTACTCGTTTTCACGAACGTGTCGGTCCCGCTCCCGCTCCCCGCGTAGTTGGCGCAATTCCAGTCGCCGCCCGAGTTGTCGATGTCCTTCTGCCAGTTGTAGGTCGTCTCGGAGTCGCCTCCCCAGCGATCGAGCGTGGCGACCTTGTAGGAATCGTCGGCACTGTCGGTCGCGAAGGCGACGCCGTAGAGATCCGGAGAAATCGGGGTGCGCTGCGAATGCACATCGACCACGATGCCCGAGCCGCTCTTGGTCTGACAGATGCCGTTCGCGCTACAAAGCTGCGTGGGCGGACAGCCGCCGCACGTGCCGTTGCAACCATCGCTTCCACACGTCTTATTGGCGCACGCTGGTGTGCAGGTCGCCCCGCTCGTCCCGGTGGAGCCCCCAGAAGCGGTTTGTCCCCCGCTGCTGGTCGCGCCACCCAAAGCAGTCCAACCTCCGGTGCTCGTTGTGCCGCCGGTCCCGCTGACGCCGCCGCTGCTCGTGGCGCCGCCGTTGCTCGTGGCGCCGCCGTTGCTCGTGGCGCCGCCGCTTTGGCTGCCGCCCGACCCATGCGATGCGCCCCCAGCACCGCCATCCGATGACGACGACGTAACGCAGCCAGAAATGCCAACGGTCGCCGCGAGGGCGACCACCGAGAGAGAGAGCAGGTACTTCACGATCATACTAAACGCGTCCCAGCCCCGAATGGGAAGATTCCATCGTCAGCCGGGCCGCAACCCTTGAGTACGGCCACGGTGAAGTTTTGGTCAATCGGGCCGACATGACTCGGGTTTCGGCGTGGCCAGACTTCGCCCGTGAACGTTCGCGACGGCCGCGAACGGCTCGATGAGCCCGGGCGTGAGCGCGAGGAACAACAGCAGCGTGCGTATCCGGGCGATGGCATACGGCCGGCGCCCCACCGGCCGTACGTGCCAGCCAAGTCGCTGTTCGATGAGGACGGCGGCGCCATGGCCGAAAAAGCACCACAGAACACAAAGACACGGCAGCGCGACGACGCGAAGCGGACCCGCGCCGAGCACAGCCAAGACGTGCATCGTTCCCGAGGCAGCAAAGGCGGCGACGAGGCCCAACGTCGGACGTCCCCTGCGCGCGAGCGGCCGATAGAAGCCCGTCGCCAGAGTGGTCTGCACCATCCGGTTCCAGCGCCGTCCCCAGAATTCGCCGAGCGACGTCGAACGAAAAGGATCGTCCAGCAGCCCGGCCACCGGGCGACCGAGGAGCTGCGCGATGCCGACGATCAAGCCATGCATGCCCGCAGCGCCCACCGCAATCTCGAGCACCACCAGTTGGTCGTCGAGGACGTGCCCGATTTGCGATGTTTGCCACAGGCGCCATCCGTTGCCAAGAACGAGCAACACCACGCACGACGCGATTCCGGCGCATCCGCCCAGGACAACGAGTACGGGTCGGCGGGTTTGCCGCGTACTTGGCTGAAGAATGCCGGCCGGTGTAATCAGCTGGAGAACGATCGCCTTGACGCTAGCCTCGGCCAATCCGTGGCTTCGAGCCACAGCGACCGCGCGCAGACCGAGATAGCCGACGAGCAGCCCGAGGATGAGCTGCGCCGGTCCGGGGCCCGACGCGAAAAGCGGAAGAGCGCACATCGCCGTCAAAGTGCCGGCTCGGAGCGCGAAACGAAGTCGGCGATCGAGCAAGCGGCCCGCACGCGTGTAGGCGACGCCCAGCCCGACGGCGACGGGAAGCAGCAAAAAGGAAAGCGGAAACGCAAGCATCGAGGTTGCACTGTACTTGTCGGCGCCCTCGCCCGACAAGGCCGAGCCAACATCGGTCGGCGGCGCCGAGGACCGGCGCTCACATTCGCGGAGGCGCCTCGATGCCGAGGAGACTGAGCCCCTGGGCGAGCACGCGCGCCGCCACCGCGCAGAGAGCGAGGCGCGACGCCCGGACCGGCCCATCGGCTGTCAACACCGGACAATCCTCGTAGAAACGAGTCAACGTGGAAGCCACGTCGTAGAGGTACTGGCAGATGCGATGCGGATGCAAGCTTTCGCTGGTGCGGTCGACGATGCCGGGGAGCTGGACCAACTCGAGCGCCAGCAGCTTCTCGGCTGGAGCCGCGAAAGCAAACGTCACCGAAGCGCCAAGACCACCGTCCGCGTCCGCCTTGCGCAAGATCGAGCACAAGCGTGCGTGCGCGTACATGAGGTAAGGGGCCGTGTTGCCCTCGAAGGCCAACATACGATTCCAATCGAACACGTAGTCCTTGAGACGATCATTCGAAAGATCGGCATACTTGATGGCGCCGATGCCCACGGCGCGCGCCACCTCGAACATGGTGGGCGCGTCGAGATCGCGGGCCTTTTCTTGCACGGTTCGGACCGCCCGCTCGCAGGCTTCGTCCAGCAGCGAAGCCAAGCGAATGGTCTCGCCCGCCCTCGTCTTGAACATCTTTTTGTCGGGACCAAGCACCGAGCCGAAGGCCACGTGCTCGAGCCGCACATCGGCGCCGACCCAACCCGCCAGCCGCGCCACCGCAAAGACCATGGCGAGATGTTGGGTCTGCGGCGAGCCGATGACGTAGATAAGGCGCTTGGCGCCGAGGCGCTGCAGCCTGTGCCGAATCGCCGCGAGATCCGTGGTGGCATAGCCATAGCCGCCGCCCTGCTTCCGCAAGATCAAGGGCACGGGCTCGCCGTCGCGGCCCGAGAAGCCAGGCGGGAAGACGCAAATGGCGCCCTCGCTCTCCCGAGCCAGTCCCTTGGCCTGCAGCTCGGCGACGATGCCAGCCAGATCGGCGTTGTAGGTGCTTTCGCCGGCGACGTGCTCGGGCCCCAAGGTGACGCCGAGACGTTTGTAGATCGCGTCCATGTGCTCGATGGAGACGTCCACCACCTTGCGCCAGAGCGCCAAGGTCTCGGCGTCCCCGCCCTGCAGGAGCACCACCCGATGGCGGGCGCGATCCGCAAAGGCAGGATCGCTGTCGAATTTGGCGCGCGCCGCCTGGTAGAAAGCGACGAGCTCCCGCAAGCTGGACTCTCCGCCCGCTGCCTGCTCGTCGAGCAAATGCTCGATCAGCATGCCAAAGGGCGTGCCCCAATCACCAATGTGATTCTGTCGGATCACCTGATGGCCCTGCCACGACAGCACGCGGGCCAAGGCATCACCGATGATGGTGCTGCGGATGTGTCCGACGTGCATTTCTTTGGCGACGTTGGGCGCCGAGTAGTCGATGACCACGTTGAGGGGTCGCACCGCCACCGGCACACCGAAGCGATCGTCCGCGGACATGCGCGCGAGCGCCGCGGTCAAGAACGCATCCGCCAACGTGATGTTCAAGAAGCCCGGGCCCGACACCTCGACGCGTGCCACCACGTCGTCAACCGCGAGCTTCTCCGCCACCGCCGCCGCCACCTCACGGGGCGGGCGCCCGACACGCCGCCCGAGTGCCAGCGCAACATCCGCCTGGTAGTCGGCGTGTACGGACCGATGCAAGGCCGGATCGGCAGCCTCGGCCTCGGGAAAAGCGGCCTGGACGGCTGCCAGCACGCGCGCGCGCAATGGCGTCAACGGATCGACGGAAAGGAAGCTCATCGTCCGATTCTCCTACCAGATCTGTGTCCGAATACCTCAATCATATCGAGAGCGTCGCATTGGCGAGCAAGAGTCCCAGATGTCCTTCTTCGCAGCAGTCGTAAGAGCAGCAGCCGAAAACGCTATTTCTCCATTTTTAGCGTGCCTCGACCTGCGGAATCGAGTATTGCTTTGCCGAATCGAGTATTGCTTGGGACGAAAGAAGAAAATTATGAGTCGGCACTTTCCCACCACGGCGATGATCCTTGTTCTCTGTGCGCTCGCCGGTCGTGCCGAAGCGGCCAAGAAGACCTCCGGGCGAGATGCCCTGGAGAACTCGGCCAGAAAAGCTTGCATCATGGGGGACTATCAGAAAGGCTCGGAAATACTCAGTGATCTCTTCATCGAAACCAAGGATATAACTTACGTCTATAACCAGGCCCGATGTCTGGAGCAGAATCATCGCTGGGAAGAGGCACTCGACCGCTTCCTTGAGTACCACCGCAAGATGCCAGGCGTCGACGAGAAGGAAAAGAGCGAGGTCGAGCAGCACATCGCCGAATGCAAGAGCCATCTTCAGGAACAGTCCACGATTGCACCCCCGTCCGTCGTGCCGGCCTCCCCTGCCCCTGCAGTCGAACCTGCGGCCCCTGTAGTTGCTCAGGCGGTCGTTCCAGTTTCCACGGCGGAACGTACCGGTGGTGCGGGCTTGCGAATCTCGGGCATTGCCGTGGGAGTCGTGGGGATCGCGGCCATCGCCACGGGCGTGGTACTCGCCACGAAGACCCGTGCGCTGAGTGACGAGCTCAACAAGACGTACAATCGGGACAAGGCAGCAACGCGCGACTCGTATGAGACCTGGGGTTGGGTCAGCTATGGCGTGGGGGCAGCAGCCCTGGTCACTGGCACCGCGCTATACATTTGGGGGTGGCGAGCTGAAAGCCCCGAGCCGGAGGCAGCCGCCCTGTCGGTCCTTCCTATTCTTGGCCCCGGTACGGGCGGGGTACTCTTGCGAGGAGCTTATTAGTGACGACGCGAAGACATCGAGCCTCCTTCCCGGGATCTACCGGGATTTCCCTTGTGGCTGTGGCGGCAGTGACGATCGTGGGCTGCTTTGGTCACCCATCGACCAACGTTGCCACCCTGACCTGCCAACAAGATGTGGACTGTCCGTCGACCTATGCGTGCAAGGTGAAGGGTGTTCCTGGTGGCTGCTGCAAGCCGGGTGATTCGATCTGTGGTCGAACCCAAGATGGAGCGGCACCAACCGGTGGGGTGCTTTCAATCCCGGATGGCGCGCTGGATGGACCGCTGGGTGCGGGCGGCAATGCGCCACTTGGCTCGGGTGGCGACGCGCCAGCTGGTGGTTCCGGGGGTAGCGTGCTCCTCGACGGTTCCAGCGGAGCCGGAGGCGCGCCTTCCACACCGGACGCGCCCATCTCAAGCGACGCCCCCGACGCGCCGGCAACGTTGCCTAACGGTTCACCCTGCATTTCCAACGACCAGTGCAGCAACGACCTGTGCGTCGACGGTCATTGTTGCGACGGCAAGTGCGATGGAAACTGCGAGTCCTGCGTGACTGGAACCTGCAGCTACACCTCGACGCCCCGCAAGGCTTGCAACGGCACCGGCAAGTGCGGTGGAACCTGCGACAAAGCAAACACCAAAACCTGTACGTACCCGGATAGCTCGACAGTTTGCGCGGCGCAGAGCTGCTCCAGCGGTCAGCGTACCAACAAGTCCTTGTGCGATGGTCAGGGTAACTGTCCAGTTCAGACGCCCACCCCTTGCGACAGTAATCAGTGTTTAGCCGACAACAGTGACTGTTCCGGCACTTGCTCCGCGGCGTCCTGCGGTGCGAGCAAGTACTGCACCGGCTCGACTTGCGCTCCACTGAAAAAACAGGGAGACGCCTGCGCGGACAAATCGGAGTGCTCTACGGGCAATTGTGTGGACGGATATTGTTGTGAGAGCGCCTGCACGGGAACGTGCACGTCGTGTGCAGTAACCCACGGGAAGTGCACCAACACCACCGCCCCGCGAACTGGCAAGACGTGCGGTGGAACGGCCCCTTGCAATGGCTCTTGCAACGGCTCGAGCCCAGACTGTGCGGCGGCGAGCACCACGACCCCGTGTGGCTCCGCGACCTGTCTCAGCTCCACGCAGCTCCAGCTCGCCGGGACCTGCACGAGCCAAGGAACCTGCTCGCAGAGCACCCAGACCTGTGCAGTCTGCCTCTCGACCACGAATGCGTGCGCCGATTGCACACCAGGGGATAAGAAGTGCAGCGCCACCACCGGCGGCGTGCCTCAAAAATGCGATACCAGCGGACACTGGGTGAACGACACCGCGTGCGGAAACGGCCAAGTCTGCTCCGGCGCAGGTAACTGCGTCTGCCAGTCGGGCTGGACGAACTGCGGACGCAGCGGCAACACTTGCTACAACAGCTCCAACGACTCCGCTAACTGTGGCTCTATTTCTGGCTGCCAGGACTGCACAGCGAACGGCAAGACGTGCTCCGCGGGGCTTTGTGCCTGTTCAGGCACCACCCCGGATGCCTGCGGAACTGGCTGCACCAATTTCAGCACGGACAGGTCCAACTGCGGTTCCTGTGGCCACGCGTGCCCTGCTGCTCAAAACTGCAACGGCAGCGGCGTGTGTAGTTGCCAGGGCAACCAGCAGTTGTGCGGCGCCAGTTGCATCGATGTCCTCGGTAGCGATATCAAGAACTGCGGCAGCTGTGGGCACCAGTGTTCTCCCAATCAGTACTGTACGGTTGGGTCCTGTCAGTGCAACGCCACTCCCATCAAATGCGGGACCGCTAATGTCTGCGGCACCTGGAGCTTTGAGTCCAACACGACGGAAGGTTGGTATTTGTTTCCGTCGGACAATACCCGAATCTTACCCTCCACCTTCGGGCCGAGCACGAAACAGGCACACTCGGGGACCCATTCTCTCGCGTTTCAAGTCACCAGCGACGCCAACAGCAGCGCGACGCTGGCAGTCCCGGTATGCTCGTCCGGTACGGCCACAGTGAATACCATCACCCTGTGGGTCTATTTGGACGGCGGGCCATCCACGGCGCCAGAGAACGTGACCAGTGGGAGTCTCGGAGATCAAGGGGGGAACGACTTTACTAGCCCGAGTGCTTGGACCGTGGGCTCTTGGATGCAGATAGGCGGCGTTCTCGGGCAGACAGAGTCGGGAGCCACCTTTACGTTGAATCTCGGAATTTGGGACCCGAGCTGGTCCGGCTGGGTCTATATCGACGATGTCGTCATGAAGTGATGACCGCCTTGCTGCGGAGGGAGCAATTTCGGCTCTTGGCAGCAAGCGCGGCCTCGATGAACGTCGGACGTCGTCCGGTCGTTGTCCGCCGGTGTGCCGCAACTGCTAACAAGAAGTCATAGGTCTTCGCTCGCAGCCCCGACAAGCGCAGGTGCCCTACCGGTAGTAACATCTCGGGACATGGCATCACGAAAGAAGATTGCTGGGGTATTCACGGCCTGCGTGCTCGCGCTAGGCGGTTGTGGAGGGAGTAACACGGCCACTGGCCGTGATGGAGCAGCTGGCACCGGCGAGGCGACCGGCACCGGCGGCGCGACGGATACCGGCGGGGTGATCGGCACGGGCGCGACTGGCACCGGCGGCGTGACTGGCATTAGCGGAGCCATCGGCAATGGCGGTGCGCCTAGCACTGGCGGGGTGACTCTCACCGGCGGCACGCCCGGCACCGGCGGCGTGATCGGCACCGGCGGTGCGCCTAGCACTGGCGGGGTGACTCGCACCGGCGGCGTGCCCAGCACTGGCGGTGCCCTCGGCGCTGGCGGTGCGCCTGG
>CAZTTW010000125.1:0-9035 GCA_964616265.1 uncultured Myxococcales bacterium
GCAGATGCCGCAGCCGTCGCACTTCGCTTCGTCGATTCGGATGAGCTGTCGTTTCATGAGCTCCCGCAACTATAGGAGCAAATAGCAGAGAAAGGCGGTCCGAATTCAGAATCTTCGTGCGTAACTCCAAGGGTCGCGCGCCCTCGGACCGCGATTTTCCTTCGCGCTCCGGTAGGCGCATAATGAGCGAGGAAACTCATCGGCGGAACGCTGCCAGTTGGAGGAGTGCCATGACAAAGCGCGGTTCGATTCCGGGTTGCATTCTCGGGGCAAGCCTATTTCTGCTCGGCTGTTCGGACGGCAGCTCGGCTGCAGGCGCGGGTGGTGCGGTGGGCACCGGGGGACGCTCGGAAAGCGGAGGCAGCTTGGGCAGCGGCGGCGTTGCTAGCACTGGCGGCATCACCGGCAGTGGCGGCACGGCTTCCACGTCGACCGCGGCGAGCTCGGGCTCGCCCACGATCGCGGGCTGTGCGATTTTTCCTGCCGACAATCCCTGGAACCAAGACATCTTGGGGTTGGCGGTGCACCCAAGCAGCGCGACTTACCTTGCCAACATGTCGGCTGGAACGGCCTTTCATCCCGACTGGGGCACGATGACCGACCACTACGGCATTCCCTTCGCGACCGGGACGGGTGCGACGCCGCAGCCGATAACCTGGACCGAGAGCTGGGGCGCCACGGAAAGCGACCCCTTGCCGTGTCCATCGGGCACGAACAAGTTCTGCTATCCCATTCCTCTCACGACGCCGATCGAAGGAGGAACCGGCGCGGATACGGGCAGCGACCGTCACGTTCTTTTCATCGACACGGCCGGTGCGCCCAAGAACTGCACACTGTACGAGCTGTACAACGCGCAGAATCCCACCGGCACGTCGGGCTGGACGGCGGCCAACGGTGCTATCTTTCACCTGGGCTCGAACACGCTTCGTCCCGACGGTTGGACCTCGGCGGACGCCGCCGGACTGCCGATCCTTCCCGGGCTCGTGCGCTTGGACGAAGTCGTCGCCGGCGAGATCCGTCACGCGATCCGCTTCACGGTCAGCCGCTCGTCGCAAGGCTACATTCATCCGGCGACTCACGCGGCCGGGAATTCCAATACGGCACTGCCGCCCATGGGGCTTCGATTGCGGCTCAAGGCCAGCTTCAACACAAGTGTCCTGAGTGGCCCCAGCTTGATCATCGCCACGGCCATGAAGAAGTACGGCATCATCTTGGCTGACAACGGCAGCAATTGGTACATCTCGGGTGAATCCAACGAAGGCTGGGCGCCGTACATGGACGGGTTGCTTACCGGCATGCGCGCCATTCACGGGACTGACTTCGAAGTGGTCGACACAGGTCCGGTCTCGACAGCTGGAATGTGAGCTACGATCAGGTCTCGTAGCGAAGTGTTCAATTCGCCGTAAGGTTCGCGCCGCCGACGAGACGAACCGTACTGTGGCGACGATCGCTGCCGTCGCCTCGCGGGAGGAGTGTCGGGCGCGCAGCCTTGGGTGCCAACGTACGGACTGCAACTTGCCACCAGCGTTGGCGGCCACGGGTGAGGTCTGCTCGCAATCGCCGAAATTCGCCCGCTTCGCGTCGGCACGCTGGTTGCTCCAACGCAGCGAAGGAGGCTCTCATGAAAGTTTGCAGTCGGCTCTACGTTGCTTGGTTCCGCTGGCTCGCGCTTGGAATGGTTCTCGTCTTCACTGTCTGGGCGTGCGTTTCGCATCCCTTGGCGCAACCCACCCCGGATCCGGTTCAAGTGACTCAGGGGCAGGTCTTGGTGGCTCCGATGCGAAAGCTCGACCTTCTCTTCATGGTCGACAATTCGCCGTCCATGGCGCCGAAGCAGGAGAAGATGGCGGCACAGTTTCCCAGCCTGATCGACGCTCTTCGCGACCCGACGGATCAGAGCCTGCCCGATCTGCGTGTTGCGATCATCGACAGTGACCTTGGTTCGGGTCTGTCCGGCCGTTGTACGAAAAGCGCCCGCTACGGCGATATGGGCAAATTCCAAATGCGAGATGCTGCGACCTGTGGAGCCAATGCGGATGCGCGCTGGCTGGAACAGACGAAAGGCAGTCCGGTCAATTTTAGCGGCGAGCTGAAGGATGTGTTCAAGTGTTTCGCGACCAAGGTCGGCGTGGAAGGCTGTGGCTTCGAGCATCAGCTCGCCGCTATCGAGTGGGCTTTCTATTTGCCCGACAATGCAAGCCAGAAAGAATTCCTGCGGCAAGAAGCCTATCTTGGAATTGTCATTCTCACCGATGAGGACGACTGTTCCGCTACGCCCAATACGGCCATGTTCAATCCCGCTTACGTTGGAGAGTCTGGCAGCTTGCGCTGCGCGACGCGCGGACATGTTTGCGATGGGATAACCCTGGTGTCGCCTACCACCGAGGCAGTCTCCGCGCCTTATGAGTCGTGCCACGCGCGCACCGATACGACGTGCGACGACGCCAAGGATGATGCTTCGGGAATGACCGCCTGCAACCCTCTGGTGGATGTGGGGCAGCTGGCGAAGGAAGTGAAGGATCTCAAAGGCGACGCAGCGGATGACAAGATCCTGGTGGCAGGAATCTACGGAACGCCACGCAAGGGAGACACATCGGCAAAGCGATACGTCATCGACAAAGCTATCGATGAAGGGAATCCGGCTGGGCCTCAAGTCTTCGACTATTGGCCCATCTGTTATGATCCGGACTACATGCCTTCGGGGTCGGGCTTCGATCTCACCGCGGCCGTGCACGGCGCTACCGGCGGCTTGCGCATTTCGGCCTTCTTGAAGGAATTCAAGGCCGAAAATGGCTTGTCCTACAGCATCTGTGAGTCCGACTTTGGCCCGGCCATGGCGGGAATCGGAAAGCGCCTTGGGGAAATAATGAACGACCTGTGCGTACCGTTCAAAGTGGTCGACATCAGCGATGCGTCCGGCATTCAAGCAGACTGTCGTGTGGCGTACAGTCGGCCGGCTGGATTCGACGCCAAAGGGAACCAGGTTTTCAAGGAGGACAAGGATGGCATTCCGGCCTGCGACGCTTCCCATACGTCCGGCTGCTGGGAGCTGAAGCTCGGCAATGCCAATGGCACCGCCGACGAACAGGAGACGGCCCGGCGCTGCCCGGCCCAAGGGTCCACGCCAAGTCAGATGATCAACATCATACGCAAGCCAGGCGAGACGCTCGACGACGGAACGAAGGCCGTCATGTATTGCTTGTCGTGTGTCGATGCGCTGCCTGGAATGCAGCCCAAGAAGGGCTGCGATTACTAGAAATCGCTGACGCTGCCGATGCTATGGTCGCGGGATGCGTCTTTTTTGCGCCGACGGTTGCGCGCGCCTCTCGCGCATGCTCCGTCGGTGCCTGATTCTGGCTCTTCTGACCTTCGTGCACGCGACGGAAGCCAGCGCCGGCGTCGATGGTGGCGTCAACTCGCCGATGAAGGCTTCGGTGGGCGGCGGCCTCAGCGAGCTTGCCGACGGCGTCGACCGTCTGGTCGGCGAGGCGATTGCGCAGGGCAAGCTTCCCGGTTGTGTCGTTGCCATCGGCAATGCGGACGGCGTTCTCTACGAAAAGGCATTCGGCGCTCGGGCTCTTCTGCCCGAGCGCGAAGCCATGACCGTGGACACGATCTTCGACGTTGCGTCACTGACCAAGCCGGTCGCCACGGCGATGTCCATGTTGGTGCTGGCGGAGCGGGGCAAGGTCGCCCTCGACGAGACGGCAGCACACTACGTGCCTGAGTTTCGCGGTCACGGCAAAGAACGCATCACGCTTCGGCAGTTGCTTACGCACGTTTCCGGCTTGCCGGTGGAGACGCCGCTGGCCGATTTCGAGCGCGGCCGTTCGGCGGCCCTTGCGCGCATCTTCGCGCTATCGCCCAAGAGCGATCCAGGCGAACGCTTTCTCTACTCCGACGTCGGCTTTCTGGTGCTCGAAGAAGTTCTAAGGCGCGTGACGGGCTCGGATCTGGCGACGTTTGCACAGTCGGCTGTCTTTTCGCCCCTCGGCATGCACGCGACCGGTTTTTTGCCAGCCGCGACCTTGCGTCCCCGCATCGCCCCCACTGAAAAGCGTGGCGACGTCTGGATGCGCGGCGAAGTTCACGATCCGCGCGCTTTTCGTTTGGGCGGTGCCGCCGGGCATGCGGGGCTGTTCTCGACGGCGGGCGACCTGGCGCGTTTCGCGCGCATGATTCTGGGCGGTGGTGCGCTCGACGGCGTGCGCGTCCTTTCGCCGACCGCGCTGGGCAAGATGCTGGCGCCGCACGATGTGCCGGACGGCATTCGCGCGCTCGGTTGGGACGTGCAGAGCACCTATTCGAGCACGCGCGGTCTGGCGCTGTCTCGGCGAGCGGTTGGGCATACGGGCTACACCGGCACGTCGCTGTGGATCGATCCCGAGCGCAATCTGTTCGTGCTGTTCCTCAGCAATCGGGTGCATCCCGACGGCAAAGGCGTCGTTTTGCCGCTTGCTGCGGCTATCGCCACGCTGGCCGGAACGACGCTTTCGCCGGTGCCTGCCCTTCCTCCGGCGTTCGCCTTGGGCATCGACGTGCTTGCCGGACAGAACTTTTCACCGTTGCGAGGCCTGCGTCTCGCGCTGCTGACGAACGACAGTGCGCGCGCTCGCGATGGGCGGCGAACCACCGACGTGCTGGCGGCTCGGCGCGATTTTTCGCTGGTGACCGTGCTCGGCGCCGAGCATGGTCTGAGCGCAACTCGCGACGAACGCATCGAGGACGGCATCGACAGCAAGACCCGCCTACCGGTGGCGAGCCTGTACGGTGGCGCACTTTCACCACGGCGCGGAAGCACGCCCGGGCCGCGCCCCATAACCCTGCCGCCCGACATCGATGCGGTGGTCGTCGACTTGCCAGATGTGGGGGCGCGCTTCTTTACCTACGCCTCGACGGTCCATGCCGTCCTTCGCGCTGCTGCCGAGCGCGGGCTCAAGGTCATCGTTCTCGACCGGCCCAATCCCATCGGTGGCACCTCGGTCAGCGGCCCCATGCTGAAGGCCAGCGAAATGTCGGCGGTCAATCACTATCCGCTGCCGGTGCGGCACGGCATGACCATGGGAGAGCTGGCCGAGATGATGAACGCAGACGAGCACCTCGGCGTTCACCTGCAGATCATCCGCATGACGAGCTACGACCGCCACGCCTATCTCGACGAGCTGGGGGTGCCCTTTGCGCCGCCGTCGCCCAACCTGCGTCGCCCCGATGAGGTTCTGCTTTACCCCGGAACGGCGCTGCTGGAATCAACCAACGTGTCCGTCGGCCGTGGCACCGACATGCCGTTCGAGGTCGTCGGGGCGCCATGGATTGCCGGAGGCGCACTGGCCGCCGAGCTTGACCGCTACGAGCTCGGCGGCGTCACCTTCGAAGCTACGACGTTCACGCCCGAGGCACCCCCCTATCGTGGCCGACCCTGTCGCGGCGTGCTCCTGAGCATCCGCGACCGAGGCCGGTTCGACCCCGTGCGTACCGGCATCGCCATGGCCATCGCGCTTCGAAAATTGTACGCCGCAAGCTGGGACGACAGCCGCCTGCGCCGGATGGTGGGGGATCCTGCCGTCGCCCAGGCGATCCACGACGGTCGCAAGCTGGATGACATCGAGGCTCTCTATAAGGAAGACTTGGAACGCTTTCGAAGCAAGCGCACCAAGTACCTGCTCTATCCACCGTAGGAGGGGCTCGCCTCGTACCGCAACAATCTTCGGCTACACTTCAGCCGTTCATGTCGTCGCTTCCCGAGGTGCCGGTTTCGCTGTCGGTCGTGTCTGGCGTCCGCGAAGTCTCGCCCGCAGATTGGGATGCCCTGGTCGACGATGACGACCCCTTTCTCGAGCATGCCTTTCTCGCAGCCTTGGAGCGGACCGGTTGCGTCGGATCGGGCACCGGCTGGGAGCCGTGCACCGTGGTGGCCCGACAGGGCGAACGGCTCGTCGGTGCCGTGCCGCTCTACTTGAAAGACGAGAGCATGAACGAGTTCGTCTGGGATTTCGCCTGGGCGCAGGGGGCGCACGCCGCCGGCATTCCCTACTATCCCAAGCTCGTCGCGGCGGTTCCGTTTACGCCCGCTTCGGGGCACCGCCTCCTGGTTCATCCCGCGGCTGACCGAAGCCAGGTTGTGCCCATGCTCGTCGCGCGGATGCGGCAGCTGGCCGACGAGGCCGGCGCGTCCTCGATCCACGTTCTCTTATGTCGCGACGAAGAGGTGGCCGAATTGATGCCTCTCGGTTTCGCGGCTCGCTCCAGTTTTCAGTTTCATTGGACCAACCGGGCAGCTCCGTACGCCGATTTCGAAGACTATCTCGGCCAATTCCGCTCGCGTATGCGCAAGCAAGTGCGCCACGAGCGTGTCGCCGTGAGCAGCTATGGCCTACGCATCGTGGCGGCATCGGGCGAGCAATTGGAAGACCGTGACTGGGACGCTCTCTACCGTTTCTATCGGTCCACAGTCGACAATTACGGGAACTTCGCCGCCCTTTCGCCCGAGTTCTTTGCCGAGATCCGGCGGACGCACGCCGACCGCCTGCTTGCGGTCATCGCCTACCGTGGAAATGAACCGGTCGCCGCGACGACGAACTTCGTACGCAAAAACAGGCTCTTCGGCCGCTATTGGGGCTGCGCTACACCTTTGCCACTGCTTCATTTCGAGCTTTGCTTCTACCGGCTGATCGACTACGCGATTGCCAACCAGCTGCAGGTTTTCGAGGGCGGCGCCGGGGGAGAGCAGAAGCTGAAACGCGGTCTTTTGCCCAGGCGCACCCATAGCGCGCATTGGATCCGCCACCGCGGACTAGCGGCTGCCGTTCGTGACTACCTTGGACGTGAAGCAGCCGAGGTCGATCGGCAGATTCGTGCGGGAATGGCTCATTCCCCCTTCGCGCGGGTGTCCCATGCGCCGGAAGGCGACTGAGTCCGTCTGACGCGAAGGGTAGAGGCGAGATCTCCCGCACACCGGCGATCATTCGGCCGAATACAGCCGAATTCCATTCCCTAGCGTCACACGTTGGTTGTTATACTCTCGGCGAGATTTAGGACAGAGTGTGCGGCCGCCGCTTCTGCCCTAAATCTTTGTATTTTTCGAGAAAGAGGCCTCTTCCATGACAAGTATTGTTCGTTCGCGCCGAGACGGCAGGGTCGTGAATGGTTGGCGGGTGTTGTCCTTTGTTGCTGCGATTGTCGGACCGCTGGCTGCTTGCACTCCTGCCGAGGTGGTCGGAAACGGAACCGGCGGAGTCGGCGGAGGCGGCGCCCTCAAGGGAGGCAACACCGCGGGCGATAACGGCGCGAGCGGCGGTTCGGGCGGCGCCGTGAGCATCAGCCTGCCTCCAACGGCGGACGCGGCTGCTGAACATTCTGGTGGCGGCCATTGCGGTGACGGCGTTATTCAGGGCAGCGAGGCCTGCGATGATGGCAATACCGCCAGCGGTGATGGATGCAGCCAAAGCTGCCAACTCGAGGCGAACTACTCATGCCCGACCGCGGGTCAGCTTTGCACCAATCTCGCCGTTTGCGGCAACAGCATCCTCACCTCGGATGAAATCTGCGACGACGGAAATACAGTCAGTGGCGATGGCTGCTCGAAAGACTGTCAGACCATCGAGTCCGGCTGGGTCTGTCCGGTGCCGGGAAAGAATTGCATCCCGAAGTGTGGCGATGGCGTCAAGACCGGAACCGAGGCCTGCGACGACGGCAATACCAATTCCAATGACGGCTGCTCGAGTACCTGTCAGCTAGAGCCCGGCTACGACTGTCCCAAAGTTGGTCAAGCGTGCATCAAGTCGAACTGCGGTAACGGCAAGCTGGAAAAGGGCGAACAGTGCGACTGTGGGACGGATCCCAAGGCCTTGCCGACGGGATGCAAAGCTATCAATGGTCTTTTCTATGGTGACGGCAAGGGATGCTCGAAGACCTGCACGACAGAGCCGAGCTGTCGCGACAGCGCCGGCAAGACACAGGCGTGTACGCCGACCTGCGGTGATGGCAATATCGACGTCGCGACCGAGGAATGCGACGACGGCAACTTGGCCAATGGTGACGGCTGCTCCGACAAGTGCAAGAAGGAACCTGGTTTTACCTGTACTTCGATAACGTCTCCGGACTCGTCGAAGTGCAAGTCCGGCGCGGGCGACTGTCTTGAGCTTCCCATCGTGTATCGCGATTTCGAGCCCGAGAACGCCAAGGGTGGGCATCCGGACTTCTATTTCCTTGGCACCAAGGCCAATGGGGCGACCTCGCCTACGACGATCTGTGTGCCGAACTCGGGTGGACCCTCCAAGGGCAACGACTCGACCGATCGCTGCTGGGATATTGCCGCCGCCGACCTCCTGAACGGAAAACCGCAGTACAATGCTGCGCGAGCCAGTAATACATGTGCTTGTCAATTCAGCGAATGGAACCTCGGCAACTCGAGCCGCATCGAGGGGGGCTATACCAAAGCTGACAGTCCTCTCGCGGCGGGCTTTATCTCTGCCGGTACCGCGCTCAATTTGACCAACCCGTCGGGTGCAGTCACCGGAAAGATCATGAGCTACACGTCAACTGGCGGGCCAGTCTGGAAAGGGACTGTGCCCATTGTGAAGGATGCCAGCAGTTTTAAGCAGTGGTACACCGACGATCCCACCGTCAACACGACCTTCACCGATGTCCTCGAGATGCAGGCCGTCGGCACCGGTCTGTATCAATACGCCAGCACGAACCACCTGGCGGGTCCCGACAATGGCTTCTTTCTCCTCGACAATCTCGTCGATCCGAAGAAGCTGAGCCAGTGCGACCTTTGGCCCTACTGGAACCACGGTGACGGGACTCCCATTTGGACCACGTGCCAAGGCGACCAGTACTTTTTCCCGCCGCGGGTCGTTCAAACCGACTGTCCTGGCCAGACGTTGGCCAACGGCTGCTGGGTGAGCAATACGCCAGGCGCGATGCACGATTCCTACTTCACCACCGAGGCCCGCTACTTCTTCGTCTACAATGGTACGAACGGGATCTCGCTGCAGTTTTTCGGGGATGAAGACCTATTCATGTTCATCAACGGC
>CAZTTW010000126.1:0-9028 GCA_964616265.1 uncultured Myxococcales bacterium
CCTCGTCCGCGAAGCAAATTCGCGGACTTCACCCCACCTGCGGCCGAGCTAAAGTGCGCGCAATCGCTCTAGGCTGGCCGCCGCCTCACGCCGACGCACGGGTTCGTTGACGCGCCGGGCCCGCCAGAGCAGATTGTGGGGCGTCGTGGTTGGCGGTACAAACGAGACTACGTTGGTCTCATAGCCGGCAGCTTCGAGCCGAAGGGTGCGTTCGGTGTCCACCAGCGATTGAACGAAGCGCCGACGAACTTCGGCGTGGCGGGGTATGCCGAGGCCCTCGGCCGCGCGCAGTGCGATCGGCATCGCCGCGACTTGGGCGGAGGTACAGCACGGCACGAGAAGCAGGTGTCGTGCGCCGCAGGCCACTGCACGATCGAGGATGGCGTCCGCGGCGCCGCCACAGGCGTGCAGGGCAACGACCACGTCCGGCGTGGCGGGCCACACCGCTTCTGCTTCGACGGCGCTCTCGACAACGGTGAACGTCACGGATTGCCCGACACGCGCTTCACGCGCGGCCTGCCGGCAAGCCGCCGCTCGGCGCGCCTCACGCTCGATGAGAGTCACTCGCCCGTTCCCAGCTCGCTTCGCCAGGAAAAACTCCGCGGCGAGCAATCCGACGTACGCCTTGCCCGCCGCTGCGTCGACCAGGTGGAAAGGTCGATCCCCTTGCGCTGTCTTCAGGAGGCGTTCGATTTCGACCATGAAACCGACCAATTCAGCCGCCTTCTTACGATCCTCGGCCCGCAACGACGTGCCGTCCGCACCGATGTACAGGCGGTGCAGAGCTTCCTCGACGGCTTCGCGTGTGACCATGCCAGGTCTAGCTTCGGGCGGCGCCCGAAAGCCGCTGTGCGCCCGCTCCGGCACGCGCGCGAGCGTCGAAGTAGATGCGCGCCAAGGCAAGCGCCGGCACCGGCAGTATGGCCAGCAAGAGAACCGCGCCGACTGTCGAATTCAAGAACACGGTCGCCCGGCTACCGGAGGTCGGAAGTAGCAAACCCGTCAGCACGGCGATGAGAAAACCCACAAGCGCCAGCGCGAGAAACGTCAACCCGACGCGCACGATGTCGCCACGGACCAGCTCGATGCTTCGTTCGAGCGCGGCACGGCCTCGACGCTTTTCGAACACCACGACGTGTGGTACGAACACGAAGAGAGCGGCGAGAACGAGGCCTGGAATCACGAAGGCCGCGTGGCCCACGGCCACGAGAAAGGCGGCGGGAAGCAGCGATAGGAGAAACAGCTCGCGACGAGCCAGCAAGATGGGAACGATGTCGACCACGCCGGGCAGCGCGGCTCCGCCTTGCACGTCGGTTGCAGCAATAGCAAGGGCCGCAAAGGCGAGCGGCACGGTCAGGCCGAACAGCACGAGGCCGGCGAGAAAGCGCGCCAGGAACTCCCTCCAGAACCCCTCCGCGCTGGACTTGACCGGGCTAAACGTTGTCTGCGCTCCCTCGACAGCGGTCAGCGCTGCCAGGGCCGCCGCCGCTTGGACATCCATCGCTCCCTTGGCTTGGCTGTCCTGGATGCGCTTGGCGAGCGCCGCCTTGCTCTGCGAAAGATCGACGGTGGCGACCCCAGGCAACACGAGTGTCGCCGGATCCGCGCCACGGGCCACGGCGGAGAGGAGACAGTACTGTACGAGCGCGGCTGGCAAAACCAGCATGGCCGCAAGCGCAAGCCACGGCAGAGGCCGCTGCAGGTAGGTCCGCAGAGCCCAGCGAAGCAGAGCAAAGGCGCTACTCGCGGCAACCGGCAGGGCGTTCGTTGCTTTGTCGTCAGTCGCTTGCGCCGCCGGCTCGGCCGGTTCTCGGGGTTTGCTTGGATGGCTCGCCTGTGGAAGGCGAAACGGCTTGCCGAAGCCGGGAGGTGGAAGGTCGGTGAGTCCTTCGTCGATGGATCCAGGCGCCGACGGGTCGGTTGGTCGAGTGGCGGACGGCAAATCTATGGGTGAGGGCGCGCTCGGCGCCGGCGCGGCCTTCTTCGGGGTGGCCGTATCCGCCGGCACTTGCCGGTCCAGGCTGATGACGAGGTCGGGGCGCGCGCGGACTTCCAGCTCGGACGGCAGACGGGATTCCATTGCCGTACGTGCTGCTGCCGTAGGCACTGCAGGCTTTGCCGCCGGAGTAGCGATCATCGTTTTGCCGAGAGCCAGCGCGCTCGGCGGCTTCACGGTTTGCGCCGACGCTTTGTTGGCCGTTGCTATCGCTTGCGCCGCTGGCGTCACCGCGGTCGATGCGTCGGTGGTCATCGTGGTGGGCTTGCGCGGCTGCGCCGCAGGCGTCACCGCGGTCGATGGGTCTGCAATCGGCGCTAGGGGGTTCGCGGGCTCGGGCGATGGCGGAGCCCGCAATGCGCCTCGTTCACGCGGTGGAAGGAGTGTTGCTGCAGGCGGCGGTGGTGACGAAAATTGTGCTGGCAGCCCGAAAAGTGTCCTCGTGACTCCGGGGGATGGGACGATAGGCCTCCCGCTTTTGGGGCAAACGCGAAGGCTAGGATCGTGCTCTTGCCCGCAATGGCTACATGCGCTCACGACTTTACCTGTCACGAGTCTAGCCCCAATTTAATTGCGCTGCGACGGTCAGCAGTGGCCGAATCGGTTTGCCTAGACTGGCATCTAGTGGAAATGGAACTAGAGAGTAAACGGTGTTTGGCCTGTGAAGGGGGCGTCAGCGCCTTGCCGCAAGACGAGATCGAGCGGTTGCTTGCGCAAGTTTCGGGGTGGAGCGTGGAGCCCGGTCGCTCGGACTTGCGCAAGCGATTTCGATTCAACCGCTTCGCGGAGACGATCGCGTTTGTCAATCGCATGGCCGACTTGGCCGAAAGCGAAGGGCACCATCCTGATTTCTGCGTACGCTTCACCAACTTGGACGTCACGCTCACGACCCACGCGGTTGGCGGCCTGACCGAGAACGACTTCATCCTCGCCGCCAAAATCGACGCGCTGGCAGTTTAGACTGGAAATGAAAAAGGGGCTCGAGCTGAGGCTCGAACCCCTCGTTTCGCGCGGACGTCGACTACAGCGGCGGTCGGGCGTTACGTACTAGATCGAGGAAGTACGACTCGAACCATTCGCCGGCCTGAGGCGCACCCTTCGTGGCGTCGGGGCCGCCGCACATTTCGTCGTAGCGCGGCTGTGTCGCATCCGAAACGCCATCCGACTCTCCCGGCGGCTTGACCCAGTAGTAGGCGTCGATACCCGGCTCGGGATCCACGCGTGGACGCTCGCCGAGACCGGCGCCGTGCACGTTGCACCAGCTACCCCAAGCTTTGCGGATCTGGCCCTTGCCGTTGCGGGCCGTATCGATCATGAAGTGCGGATTCTTGAAGCCGTACATGTCCAAGGTCTTGCCTAGCACCTTGGCGTAGGTCAGCTCGTTCGGGCACGGGTTGGTCGGTTCGAGGATGGCGCCGTCGCGGTTCGACAGGCGCGTGTAGTTCGACGTGTTGAGCGCAAAGCCGCGGATCATGTTGGGGCCGCCTGCATCGGCGAGCACGCTCTTGAAGATCTTGGCGATCTTGGCGCGGTTGTCGTCCCAGCCGAGCCAGCCCGAGTGGGCGGCATCGAGATAGATGCTGACGTTGGGCAGGGCGAACTTCTTGATGGCGTAAACGATGCCGTTCTTGTAGGCGTGCTTGGCTTCCTGGCACATCGGCAGCGCCATGTTGGTCGCCAAGTTGCCGAGAGAGTCGGGCTCGAGCAGGACGACAATAGGCTGATCGGGGTGCGCCTTGAGCTGCGCCGCAATCGGATCGATGAATTCGTTCATGTAGCGGGCTTCGCCGTTTTGCGCGACCTTCAGCTCGCCAGCGGACGAGGCGGCCGAGCAGTCGCGGTTGGGCAAATCGTAAACCACGACCACGGCGACCGTCGGCTTGCCCGAGGCATCCTGCTGCTTCTTCGCCTCGTCGAGCCAACCCGGCAGGTTGTCGATGGCCTTGATCGAGTCGAGCCAAACCGCCGTCGGGTTCTGCGCCACTTTGAGGATCGTGCTGGCTTCATCCGGATGGCGCTTGGCCGTCGCCTTGACGCTGGCGACGTAGGCCGGGTTGATGAAGAAATTGGCACCCTTGAACGGGTTATGGTCAGAACCTGGGCTGGTCGAGCTGGTCTCCGCCATCGAACCTGCACAGCCAACGGCCGCAAGAACGACGAACAACGCTGGGTGTAGGCGTCTACGCTGATGCATCGCTGAGTTCTCCTGCCGAGGCAACGAGGGGTGGCGTCCTACCACCATGGCAGGCGCCGCTTCGGCGCGGCAGATATTACACGATTCGCCCGAGCCAGGCAGCCAAAGAGAAGCCAGCCAAAGCCGGGGAGTGCGGGAAGGTTCAGAAGCTGGTCGGCAGCGCCGCTCAACAAACGCGGTTTCGGCCGTTGTTCTTGGCTTCGTAGAGCCGGCCGTCGGTGTGCGCGAGGATGTCGGGAATACTCTCGCCGGGGTTGGCCTGGTAGACGCCTCCCGAGACGGTGACGCCGAAACCCACGATTTCGCCAAGCGTGGCCACTCTTGCGCGGATCTTTTCCGCACAGGCCAGCGCGCCCACGTACGTCGTCTCGGTGAGCACGACCAGGAACTCTTCACCGCCCCAGCGCGAGACCAAATCCGTATCACGGACGCTACCGGCCATCGCCTTGGCGACCAAGCGCAAGACCTCGTCGCCCGTTCCGTGTCCATGGGTGTCGTTGATCATCTTGAAGTGATCGATATCGAAAAGCGCGAACGAGACCGGCGTCTCGAAGCGGCGCAGGCGCAAGAGCTCGTGGTGGATGGCGCGCTCGATGCCGCGGCGATTCGCGATGCCCGTGAGCCGATCGGTAAGCGCCATCCTTTCGTAGGCGCTGGTAAGATCGACGTCAGCGGTGATGTCCGTGCCCACCGCAACGGTGGCGTAGTGAGGGCATTGAACTTTGCGCGCCACCCAGCGCACGACGGTGCGCGACGGCTCGAGGAGCTCGAATTCTTCGCAACGAACGCCTGTGTTTTGCGGGAACAGACCTTCCTCCCGCAACCGCTGGGCTGGCTCGTGCACAAGGCTCAGCACCAGCGCGTCGACCTCGGCTGCGGTGAGGCCGACCACCTCGTCCGGTGAGCGCCCGAAAAGCATGGCCATGGCCAGGCTGCACGACGTGATGAGGCCGTCGTGCCCGACGAGAAGAATGCCCGATTCCAGCGAGTCGTAGAGTGGCTGCAGGACCTCTTCCAGGGGCGCGCGCGCGTCGGTGCCGGGCGGCGTATCGCCCGAGCTTGGCTGCGCGGCGAGCGCTTCTGCCCGGCTAGGCTTGAATGGTGATGAGCTCATTGGCCAGGCAGGCGAGAGCGTTCAAGCTGCGTCGCTGCCAGTAAACGGTCGGACTGGAGACGAAGATGATGCGGTAGCGGCCCTCGGCGGCCTGCTCTTGCACGGTGCTGATCCACCAGACGAAGCACTTGAGGCAGGACGAGTTCATGAACTCGAGCTGACGTACGTCGACGGTGACCTCCTCGACGCGACTACGCTGGGCTTCGCTGTGGACGTCGCGCAGGAAGCGGTCGAGTTGGCTGCGAACGGTGAGATCGGCAGTGCCCGAGAGGGAGACCTGGATCCGCTGCCCGCTGGTGTTGGCCTCGGCCGAAAAATCGTTCTCCTTCATCGTTTCCGCCCAGCTCGTCACGGTTGCGTCTCCTTGTGGGGCAAACAACTCGCCGTGATGGTCACCGTCGTACCGTGCGTTTCCAAGGACAAATCAAGCTCTCCTTCGGCGCGGATGCGCGCCAAGCCCAGGCCCGACTCGTCCTGCAGGCCGAAGCTCCGCCGCATGAAGGCCTGGTACAGCACGCTGGGCTCGTCGCTGGCTTGAATCTCTTCGATGCAGGCGCGCAGCCGTCGGATGTGCTCGGGCGTCGTCTCGTTGGTCAGCTTGATGCTGGCCGCCGCACCGTCGGATTCGAAGTGGACGGAGAGGCCTGTCTTGTCCCCGACTGCGTATTTGGCCGCATTTTCGAGCAGCTCGTGAACGGCGAGCGAGACGCGAAACACAGCTTCCGGATCGCCGACCAGCTTTTCGAAGCTTTCCTCGACGAAGCGGCGCACGATCGAGACCATGCGCGATTGGGGCTGGATTTGCAGTCCAAAGCTTAAGGTGGGGCTGTCCGACATGGCAATCCGTCTACTTGCATCGGCGGAGGCGCCGCCGGAGTTAAGCCTGCTGGACTCGGGTTGGCTGCATGGAGGATAGTTGGACGACGTGAAGACGCAAGGTGACCATGCGCGCTCTTCGTAGCCCGACGGTAGCGGGACCAGTCTCCCTGATCCTGGTCTTGGTCTTCCCCGCCATGATCGCGGCCGCGGTCGCGCTGGCCTATTACGGGTTCAAGCACGCCGAGGACGTCTCGCGTCCGGTCGAGCAGTTGTTTCGCCAGGAATGTCAGGACTATGCCGAGACGCTGGCTCGAACCGTCGAAGCGCGACTCGATCGCGAGGCGCTGTCGCTGTTTGCCAAAGTCACGGCGCTCGAAGACGATCCGTCATCGACCGATCCCTGCGATGTCGATGCCGGTCCCGGCATCGATTCGTTTGCCGTGCTGGGCGAAACCCGACGCGTCGAGTGCACCTGGCCGCGCGCTAAGGAAAGCGACAACAAGCGCCGCAAACCCGTCGAGTCACAAAATCGAATCACCTGGCTTGGCAAAATCAAGAACCTGGCGTGGGCGCAGCTCGACGTGGACAGCTTTGCCTACCACCACGACGTGCTCGACAGCGGCGGCTCGGCGCTCTTGGCGTATACGGCGCGCAAGGCGAGCGACGGCGACCTCTACCACGTGGTCGTGCGACTCACGCTCGACTTCGTCGGCAAGCAGTGGGCAGCGGGTGAGCTGGGGCCGGTGCGAAAGAATCGGCGCGTGGCCATTCTCGACGAGTCGAGCAGCCTGATTGCCGGCGTGCGGCCCACCGGCCCCGAGGCGCGTCCAGGCGGCCGATTTTTCTACGAAGGTCCTTTCGGCAAGGCGCTCTACCGCTGGCGTATCCAGATGGTTCCGCAAAACGCCGAGGAGTTTCAAGCCCAGTGGGAGCGTACGAAGAGCGTGCGCCGTGTCCTCATCGTGCTCGCGACTATCATTATTGTAGTTGGCTTGGTGCTGGTGTGGCTGGCGATCCTCACCGAACGTCGCGCCTCGCGCATGAAGAGCGACTTCATCGCCAACGTTTCGCATGAGCTCAAGACGCCGCTGTCGCTCATTCGCATGTTCGGCGAAATGGTCGCCACCGGACGCCACAAAGGCGAAGAGGCGGCGCGCGAGTACGGCGGCATCATCACCCGCGAATCCGAGCGCTTGTCGCACCTCATCGACAACGTGCTCGATTTCTCGCGTCTCGAGCGCGGCAAGGCCAGCTACCACTTTGCCGAGGGCAATCTTGCCGACGTGGTCGAGCGCGCGCTCGACGTGAGCCGCTACCGGCTCGAACGCGAGAAGATGAAGCTGGTCGTCGATATCGCCCAGGATTTGCCGGTCGTGCGTATGGACGAAAACGAGATGACGCTGGTGGTGCTGAATCTCGTCGACAACGCCATCAAGCACGCAGCCGACGGCGGCAAGGTGCACGTGTCCGTGTCGCGCGCGCCCGGCTTCGTCATGCTCGGGGTGCGCGACTTCGGTCCGGGCATTGCGCGCGACGAGCATCCGCGGGTCTTCGAGCGCTTTTATCGATCGCAGAGCACCCGCGAGAAAAATGTGCGCGGCAGTGGTATAGGATTGGCGCTTGTAAAGCATATTGCCGAGGCCCATGGCGGTCGGGTGACCGTGCAGAGCCCGGTCATCGACACTCCCGACAATGTGCAAGGGTCGCTCTTCAAGGTCTTCATTCCTGCGCCGGTCGCCGCTAGCTCCGGCGATACTGCAGCGGCAGCACGAAGCTCGGCCTAGACTGCATTGACGATGAGCAACGGGAACGGCAATGGACCAGGCGCGCCTCGCCGTCGGGTTCTGGTCGTCGAAGACGAACCCGACATCGCGCGCGGATTGCGCGACGCCCTCGAATTCGAGCAATTCGAGGTCAGCACGTGCGGGCATGGCCGCGAAGGCATCAAGGTCCTGCGTGAGCGCGGCGCCGATCTGGTCATCTTGGATCTCATGCTGCCGGACATCAACGGCTTCACCGTGTGCGAGGAGATCCGGCAGAGCCACCCGGTCGTGCCCATCATCATGCTCACGGCGCGTTCGCAGGAGACCGACAAGATTCGCGGTCTGGAAGTCGGCGCCGACGACTACGTCACCAAGCCCTTCTCCATCGGCGAGCTCATCGCGCGCATCAACGCGATCTTTCGTCGCCTTTACCGTTCGGCATCCGACGACACCATTCAAATCGGACAAGCGACCATCTACCCTCGGCGCCACGAGCTGGTCCGCAATCGTAAGACCGTCACCCTGTCGTTTTACGAGGTCGAGATCTTGCGCCTTCTGCACGAGCGCGCCGGCGAGCCGGTGTCGCGCGAGGAGATTCTCGAAAAGATTTGGGGCGTATCCGGCTACGGCAGTAGTCGCTCGGTGGACAACTTTGTGGTCAAGCTACGCAAAAAGATTGAGGCCGACGCTTCAAGTCCACGCCACATCGTGACGATATATGGGACTGGCTACAAGTTGCTGGCGTAGAGGCGAAGGATGGCACGGCGGATTTTTGTCCCTGCCGGCCGAACCGGTTGACGAGGTACTATGAAGTTCAATCCCGTTTCTCCCGACGGAGGCAGAGTCACGCTGGAGGCGGACGGCAACGTCGTCACCCTACGCGGCGAAATCGACCAAGCGTCGCCGAAGGTATTCCTAGGTCCGTTTTTCGACGGGATTCACACCGCTGCCGAGCAAGAAAATCTGCGCGAGGTGAAGGTGGACATCCGGCATCTCACGTTTCTCAATTCTTCGGCGGTCAAGGAGCTCATCGCTTGGGTCCTGCGGCGCAATCGCCTGCCGCCGGGCAAGAAGTACGCGATCGAATTCGTCTACGACTCGTCGATTCTGTGGCAGCGGGTAACCATGCCCACGCTCAGCCA